>JAYVUH010000257.1:0-2046 GCA_043788115.1 Burkholderiales bacterium | reverse complement strand
ACCAACGTGCTGGTGCGCTATTTCGCGCAGGATGATCGCGCGCAAGCTGCGCTTGCCAACCGTACCTTCGCACATCTCAGCAAGGACGCGCCGGCGTTTATTTCGTTGATCGTATTGTGCGAATTGGTGTGGGTGCTCGAAGACGTTTACGCGATGAAGAAAAGGCAGCTTGTCGATATCCTGCACACGCTACTCGAATCCGATGAATTGATATTCGAATCCAAACCGCTCGCGTGGCAAGCGTTTCGCCGATTTAGTGAAGCCGCGCACGATTTTAGTGATGCCCTCATCGGCGAGATTGGCCGAGATGCTGGCTGCATGCACACACTCACCTTTGATAAAGCGGCTGCAAAAACGGCGGGCTTTACGTTACTCAAATCATGATGACCCAAGCCATCTTCCTCTCCTACGCCTCCCAAGACGCGGAGGCCGCACGGCGCATTTGCGAGGCCCTGCGCGCGGCTGGGCTGGAGGTTTGGTTTGATCAATCGGAGCTGCGCGGTGGTGACGCGTGGGATGCCTCCATTCGCAAACAAATCAAAGAGTGCGCGTTGTTCGTGCCGATCATCTCCGACAACACGAATGCGCGTGAAGAAGGTTATTTCCGGCTTGAGTGGAAGTTAGCGGTGGATCGCTCGCACTTGATGGTGGATAACAAAGCATTTTTCTTTCCAGTGATTTTGGGTGACGTGTCGGAACCGGCGGCGCTGGTACCGGATAAGTTTCGCGAGCGGCAGTGGTCGCGGCTAAATGACGACGCGGCGTTGGCCGCATTCGTCGAACGCGCATCGCGCCTGCTTTCTCCGGACGCACCGCCTTCGCCGTCGTCGCCCTCCTTAAGAAATTCGCCTAGTTCACCCCTAGCCGCCGCAACCGCTACGCCAACGATTTCGAAAATGATATCCCCGCACCCCACGCGGCGGCGCGGCCTTCTCTATGGTGCGGTTGCGCTCGTGACGGCAATCGCGGTCGGCGCCGCCGTGATGCTGAACCTGAATTCCAAAAACGCGGAGATTGGTTCCGTCGCCGTATTGCCGTTTGAAAATGGCACTGGCGACGCCGCCATTGAATATCTCAGCGACGGCATTGCAGAGAGTCTCATCAACAAGCTATCAGGGCTCAGTGGACTGCGGGTCATATCGAGGACCTCCGCGTTCTCCTTCAAGGGCAAAAAATTGGACCCGATGGAAATCGGCCGCAAACTCGGCGTTGATGCGATCGTACTCGGCACGCTCGTGCAGCGGGGTGAGAGCCTGACCATCACCTCCGAGCTGGTGCGCGTCAGCAACGCGGCGCAACTTTGGGGCGAAAAGTACAACCGCCGGGCAAACGACGTGCTGCAAGTCGAGGGTGAGATCGCCACCACCATCGCACAGACGCTGCGGCGTCAATTGAGTGGCGAAGAAAAAGCAAAGTTAGTCCGGAGCGCAACGTCTGACCCCGAGGCCTATCGCCTCTACCTCAAAGGACGCAGCTACACCGTCGGTAATCAGCAGGAAATGGACAAGGCGATTGACCTGATGCAGCAGGCGGTGGCACTCGCGCCGGATTACGCACTAGCCCATGCCGGCTTGGCACTTGCGTATACCCGGCAGGCCTTTCTGCGCGCCAATTCCCGCGCTGACGTCTTGGGCAATGCGCGCGCGGCTGCCGATCGAGCGCTGGTGCTTGACCCTAGTCTCGCTGAAGCCCACGTCGCGCGCGGCGGAATCCTACACTTCTTCAATTGGGACTGGGCAGGCGCGGAAGCGGAATACAAAAAAGCGCTCGCGCTGAATCCTGCGAGTAGTGACGCGCACCGCGACTACGGCGCGTTTCTGGTCGCGATGGGGCGATTCGACGAGGGTCTCTTGCACTCCCAGGAAGCATCGCGACTTGATCCGCTCGCGATGGGACCGTTCCACGATATCGGCATCAATCATTGGTCACGGGGCGACCTGGCGAAAGCCACCACCGTGTTTCGGCGTGCCATTGAAATTGATCAAAATTGGACATGGGGCTACGTAAAGCTCGCGCTCGTGCTGGCCAACCAAAAACAATGCAAAG
>JAYVUH010000256.1:0-9068 GCA_043788115.1 Burkholderiales bacterium | reverse complement strand
CGAAATTGCCAAAGTGTTGGCGCGCAAGGTTCTCGCCGAGTTTCGCGATTGCGACTATGTGGTGGCACCGTCTGGCTCATGCTCTGGACAGATGAAAGTGCACGCCGTCGAAGACCTGTTCAAAGGCGAGCCGGAAGAAGCCCAGTTTCGCGCGCTCGCGGCAAAGTGGTATGAGCTATCGGATTTTCTGGTCAACGTACTCAAGATTTCGGCGGTGCCCCCCCCACCCGCCACCGCGGGGGTAATCACCTCACCCGCTGCCATCGGTGAGGTGACTTATCACGACTCCTGCTCCGGGCTTCGCGAACTCGGCATCAAATCGCAGCCGCGTATGTTGCTGTCGGCGGCGGGTGCCACCATCAATGAGATGGCGGATTGCGAAAAGTGTTGTGGCTTCGGCGGCACGTTTTCCATCAAGCTCGGCGACATCTCGACACGAATGGCGGAAAACAAATGCGTCAATATTGCTGCGAGTGGTGCCAAGGTGCTGGTCGGCGGTGATCTCGGTTGTCTGCTCAACATCGAGGGGCGGCTGAGGCGCAATGGTGACATGCAGACCAAGGTCTATCACTTCGCCGAAGTGATCGCCGGTATGTCGGAGGCCTGATGCAAGTTAAAAGCATGCATTTCAAGGCGACGTCGTCGGCGAAACTCAACGACGCGGTACTGCAAACAGCGCTAAAACGCGCCAAGGGCAAATTTGTCGATGGCCGCGCCGCAGCGGTGGCGGAAATTGATACCTGGCAGGACATCCGCACGCATGCCGCTGCGCTGCGCGACCGCGTGATTGCCAATCTCGACGCGTATCTGATCGAGTTTGAGCAGAACGCGGTGGCGCGTGGTGCCGTAGTGCACTGGGCGGAGACCGCCGAAGAAGCCAACGCGATCATCGTCAAGATCGCGCAGGACAATGCGGTCAAGGTCGCGACCAAATCAAAATCCATGGTGAGTGAAGAGATCGCGCTCAACGACGCGATGGAGGCGGTTGGCATTGAAGTGGTCGAGACCGATCTCGGTGAGTACATCCTGCAACTCGCGCACGAGCCGCCATCGCACATCGTGGCCCCTGCCGTTCACAAGTCGAAAGAGGAAGTTGCGGATCTCTTCGTTGCCGCCCACGGCCGACCCCGCTTGACCGATATTGAGGCCTTGACGCGTGAAGCACGCGAAGTCCTGCGGAGTAAGTTTCTCGGTGCCGACATGGGCATTTCCGGTGCCAATTTTGTCATCGCCGAAACGGGCACCACGCTGACTGTCACCAACGAAGGCAACGCCGACTTGGTGACCACGGTACCGCGTATTCATTGCGTGGTGACCGGCATTGAGAAGGTCATCCCGACGCTGGAAGACTTTGCGACGCTGATCCGCCTGCTGCCGCGTTCGGCGACAGGCCAGAGCGCGGCGAACTATCTGACGCTCACCACCGGCGTCAAAGCTGCCGACGAACTCGATGGCCCTGAGCAAATGCATATTGTGCTGATTGATGCGGGCCGCACCAAGCTGGTTGGCAGCGACATGAAAGAAATGCTGCGCTGTATTCGTTGCGGCGCTTGTATGAATCACTGCCCCGTTTACCAAAACGTCGGGGGACACGCCTACGGCTGGGTCTATCCGGGGCCGATGGGTTCGGTGTTGACGCCGACCTACGTCGGGATTGAGAACGCCGGAGACCTGCCCAACGCGGCGACCTTCTGTGGTGAATGTGAGGTGGTGTGTCCGGTCAAAATTCCGCTGCCGGATTTAATGCGCAAGTGGCGCGAGCGCCAGTTTAATCAGGCGTTGCGACCATTTGGCGAGCGGTTTTCTATTTCGGTGTGGAACGCGTTCGCAACGCGTCCTGCGTTATACGCGTTCAGCACCCGCATCGCTGCACGTGTCGCGTCATGGTGGGGCGGCAAAGAGAGGCGCATCACATGGCTACCCGGCCTCGACGGGTGGACGGATGGTCGCGATATGCCGGCACCAGCCGGTAAGACCTTCCGCGAACTATATGCGGCAAGACAGAAGCGATGAGACGGAAGCCATGAGACATAAACGATGAGCGCCCGCGAAAACATTCTTGCGCGCATCCGCGCACAAAGCGGGCGCACCGGCGCGACCGCCACCGCCACCGAACTGGCTGGTGTCCGCAGCCATATCGCACAGCGAATCCGTGGCCCGTTGCCGTCAATCGCATCTGATGCACCCATTACCCGCTTCGTGGCTGAGTGCGAACGGCTGAAATCGACCGTGGACGAAGTCGCGCATATCGACGACGTACCTCAAGCACTGGCGGGCTATTTGAAGCAAAATAGCTTGGAAGTGCCCGTGGTTGGCTGGCCTTCACTTTCTAATCTAGATTGGTCGGGCTCGGGAATCGACTATCAAAACCGCTTGGCAAATGGCGATGATCTGATCGGTGTCACCGATTGCTTTTGTGCGATCGGCGAAACCGGCACGCTGCTATTGTTGTCATCACGCGTGACACCGAAATTGCATGCGCTGTTGCCGGAGACCCACGTTTGTATTGTCTCGAAGTCACGCATCGTCGCGACCATGGAAGACGCCTTTCAATTGCTGCGTGATGAGCACGGCGCCTTGCCGCGCTCGACGTTCTTTGTGAGTGGCCCGTCACGTACCGCCGACATCGAACAGACGATTGTGATTGGCGCACACGGTCCGTATCGCGTCCACGTGGTGTTGGTCCCGTGACGGCGCTTCGGGGATCCGCGGTCACATCCCCGCGTCGCGGGGCCCCTGCTCTGCGCTCCCCCCTCGCATCGCGTACAGCCGACATCGAACAGACGATCGTGATCGGCGCACATGGTCCCTACCGAGTACATGTGATCCTAGTCTCATGACTCCAGACTACACGCCCCAACTTGTGCTCGTCGGCAGCATCCCGCTCGATTTCATTTTGTTCGCGCTGACCTTGTTGGGCATCGCGTTGTTTCACAAGGTCACGTTGCAGGTGGCGTTGACCGGTTTGGCAGTGACCCTCGTTTACAAGATCGGCTTTACCGGTTTCAAGACGGGGGCCGGCATAGCTGGTTTCGCCGGGCATATGGGGCACGAGTGGGTGATGCTCGCCAATCTGTTTGGGCTGTTGATGGGCTTTGCGTTGTTGTCCAAGCACTTTGAGGATAGCCACCTTCCAGACATTCTTCCGCGCATCCTGCCGGACGACTGGAAGGGCGGCTTTGTTTTGTTGCTGATGGTGTTCGTGCTCTCTTCGTTTCTTGACAACATTGCGGCCGCGCTGATCGGTGGCAGCATGGCCCACGCGGTGTTTCGCGGCAAGGTACACATCGGCTATCTGGCCGCGATCGTAGCGGCATCCAACGCGGGCGGTTCGGGCAGTGTGGTGGGCGACACCACCACGACCATGATGTGGGTCGACGGTGTGGCGTCGGTCGATGTTTTGCATGCCTATGTGGCTGCCGGTGTGGCGGTGGTGGTGTGTGGAATTCCCGCCGCGCTGCAACAGCAGAAGTATTCGCCGATCTACAAAGTCGGCAAGCGCCACGTCACGGTTGACTATGCGCGTATTGCAGTGGTGGCAATCATTTTGATCACTGCGGTGCTCGTCAATGTGATCAGCAATCTGAAGTTCGGCCACCTGACTGAGCACATCCCATTCATTGGGCTCGCCGTGTGGGTGGCGATTCTCGTTTGTGTGCCGATTCGCAAACCGGATTGGTCAGTATTGCCCGGCGCGTTGCGTGGAACCGTCTTCTTGCTGTCGCTGGTACTCGCGGCGTCGATGATGCCGGTCGACCAGCTACCGGCGGCATCGATCATCACGACGCTCGGACTCGGTTTCCTGTCCGCTGTGTTCGACAACATTCCCCTCACCGGACTCGCGCTAAAGCAAGGTGGCTACGACTGGGGATTTTTGGCGTACGCCGTCGGCTTCGGCGGCTCGATGCTGTGGTTTGGTTCATCCGCCGGCGTAGCGTTAACCAACAATTTTCCGGAAGCCAGATCCGTCTGGCTGTGGGTTAGGCACGGCTGGCACGTGGCGGTCGCTTATGTGGTTGGTTTCGCTGTGATGGCCGCAGTGCTCGGTTGGCACCCGACGCCAAAGACGAAGGGTGCGCAATCAGCTGCACCGGTAAGTAGTGTTGTTGCGCCGCCGCAAAAATAGTCCAAAGTGACGATACGCAAAGGCAAACGCAAATGCTGCGCCGCAACACAAATTTTGTGTACCGGCGACACTGCCGACGAACGGCAAATTGCAGTATCAAGCACTCGAACTTTTCTCGTGATGCGCCGTCAATGGTTTTGCTTGCGCTGACGCCGCGCTGCGTTTAGCATCAAGTGGTTGCGCTAAGGTAATTCCTCCTGCCGCTTTCGGGAATGCTGTAACGGTTTTTGTGTGCGCCATCGTCAGCCATTGCGTTGGTGTCACCGCACTTCAACCATCATCAAAACAAAATACGAGGACAAATATGACTACCGACATCAAAGCCCAATCGCCGCAGACACGCCGCAAATTCTTGGCCGGTTCGGCCGCCGCAGGTGGTGCCGCGATCACCGGTTTCCCGATGATTGCAAAGGCGCAGACGGTCAGCCTGCGCTTTCAATCGACGTGGCCCGCGAGGGACATCTTTCACGAGTACGCCAATGACTTCGCCAAGCGCGTCAACGATATGGCGGGCGGGCGACTGAAAATTGAAGTGTTGCCATCCGGCTCGGTGGTGCGCGCATTTGATTTGCTCGACGCTGTGGCCAAAGGTACGCTCGACGGCGGCCACGGTGTGATCGCATACTGGTACGGCAAAAATTCGGCTATGGCGCTGTGGGGCTCAGGCCCGGCGTTCGGCATGGATCCCAACATGGTGCTCGCGTGGCACAACTACGGCGGCGGCAAGGCGCTGCAAGACGAGATCTACAAAGGCCTGGGCGTGGACGTGCAGTCCTTCATTTACGGCCCGATGCCGACGCAGCCACTGGGTTGGTTCAAGAAACCGATTACGAAAGTCGAAGACCTCAAGGGCTTGAAATATCGGACGGTCGGGTTGGCCGTGGATATCTTTACCGAGATGGGCGCCGCCGTTAACGCGTTGCCCGGTGCGGAAATCGTCGCGGCGATCGACCGTGGCTTGCTCGATGCTGCAGAGTTCAACAACGCGTCGTCAGATCGCACCCTTGGCTTTCCGGATGTGTCGAAGATCTGCATGCTGCAGAGTTTCCATCAAGCGTCGGAAAACTTCGAGATCCTTTTCAACAAGAAGAAATACGACGCGCTCGCGCCTGAGTTGAAAACCATTATCGCCAGCGCGGTCGATGCGTGCTCTGCCGACATGTCGTGGAAAGCAATTGATCGTTATTCGAAGGACTACATCGAATTGCGCGAGAAGCATAACGTCAAGTTCTACAAGACGCCTGACGCAATTCTGCAAGCACAGTTGAAGGCATGGGACAAAGTGGTCGAGAAAAAGTCGGCAGAGAACCCGATGTTTGCCAAAGTCTACGAGTCGATGCGCGTGTTTGCCGAGCGCGCCGGGGCTTGGCAGAACGACACGCTGGTCAACTACAAAATGGCCTACAACCACTTCTTCGCCAAGCCTGCCGCACCTGCTAAGAAAGCGTAGTAGCCTACTGAGTCGTGCAAAATAGGCCATCGGTAAGACCGGTGGCCTATTTTTTTAGGAGCCAAGAAAACAATGCAAACAGCAACGCACAAAACCATGCTGGTGGTAGATGAAATCAGCACATATGTCGGGAAGGCCGCCGCATGGCTGATCTTGGTGCTCATGGGAATGATTTGTTTTGACGTCGTCCGGCGCTACATTTTTAACCAGCCCTCGGCGTGGATATTCGACGTCAGCACCATGGTCTACGGCACCGTTTTTATGATGTGCGGTGCCTACGCGCTGGCGCAGGACGCGCATGTACGCGGCGATTTTCTGTACGGCAATTTCAAACCGCGCACGCAAGCCACACTCGATTTGATTTTGTACGTCACTTTCTTTTTGCCCGGTATCGCCGCCCTCTGCTACGCTGGTGTCACGTTCGCGGGTGACGCCTGGCGCATCCAGGAGCACTCTTCGATTACCGCCGACGGCCCGCCGATCTACCATTTCAAGACCGTGATCCCGATCGCGGGTGCCATGGTCATGCTGCAGGGATTAATCGAAATTCTGCGCTGCATCGTTTGCATACGCACCGGCGAGTGGCCGTCGCGACTCAAGGACGCTGAGGAGATTGATGTGGTCGAGCAACAACTTGCGGCGAGTACCTACGTTGACGCGGATTCCAAGCGAGAAGCGATCGCGCACGTGGCCGACATCGAGGCTGCGGCACGCCAGCGCGGCATGGGCGAGAAGCGCGCCCTCGAAGAAGAGGCGCACGGCAGACTCACTGGCCAGCAGCATGGAGACAAGAAATGAGCGATCCCGCACTCGGCCTGCTCATGCTGGCATTGATCGTCGTTGTGATCATGCTCGGCTTCCCCACCGCCTTTACCCTGATGGGCTTGGGCATGATGTTTGGATTCGTCGCGTTCTACGACCCGTCTGTTTCGTGGACCGAAAACAAAGTGTTTACGCTGATGGTGCAGCGCACCTACGGCGGCATGACTAACGACGTCTTGCTATCGATACCCCTGTTTGTGTTCATGGGGTATGTTATGGAACGAAGTGCGCTCGTCGATAAGATGTTCCACTCGATCCAACTCGCGTTTCGTCGACTGCCAGCATCCCTCGCCGTCGCGACATTGGTGGTGTGTACTTTTTGGGGTATCGCCTCGGGACTGGTCGGCGCGGTGGTCGTGCTGATGGGCGTGATCGCGTTGCGGCCGATGTTGAACGCTGGCTACGATGTGCGTCTTGCATCTGTGTCATCACGGCCGGCGGCACGCTGGGCATTTTGATTCCGCCATCGGTGATGATCATCGTTTATGCGGCTGTCGCCGGGCAATCGGTGGTGAAGCTCTACGCTGCAGCAATGTTGCCGGGTTTCTTCCTGTCGTTTTTGTACCTGATCTACATCATCGGCTGGGCGTTAATCAACCCTAAGATCGCGCCGAAGTTGCCGCCCGAACAGCAGATCGTGCCGATCCCCCCGAGCTATACGCACTTGCAGAGCGCGTATAGCAAAAACATGATGATCGCCTTGCTGAAGGCATTGGTGATGCCGGCCAAAGCCTTGCACGCCGCAGACGTTGCTGCGCGCATGACCTACGGCGCAATCGTCCGCAGTTCGCTCGCGGCGCTCTTCCCGCTGATGCTCGCCGTGGCGACGCTGTGGGGAACGTGGTGGTATGTCGTCATCCATCAGCAGGCCCAAGCCGACGCCCTCAAGGCGGCGACCACCATCGTCCAACCGATGCAAAAGAAGGGGGCCGTCGCCGAGCCAGCCGCTGAAGAGAAACTCCAAGAAATGGGCAAGGGCGGCACCGGATTGGCAGAACCGCCGGGCGTTGAAGCGCCCCTGCAGGAAATGGGTAAGGCCGGTCCGATGGCAGCAGAGTCGGCAGCCAAAGAAGAGCCGCTGCAAGAAATGGGCACCAACCTCAAGACGGCCGGTGCGGTTCACATTGATGTTCCGGCCGACGTCGGCCCGCCGCCGCAGTTTTTCAATTGGTTCTGGGGCATCACCGCGTTCACGGGTCTCTTGCTGCTTTGGTACTACGCGCGGCTCGGCACTGAGCAACTCGAGATTCTGAAACTGCTGGTCGAGTCGGTGATGCCGCTTGGCATTCTCACCATCGTGGTGCTGGCGGTGATCTTGTTGGGCATTACCACCGCCACTGAGTCTGCGGCGGTAGGCGCGCTCGGTGCACTGTACATGGCGGGGTATAACAAGTATCCCAAACTGGCGCTTTTAAGTAGCCTCGTCCTCGGCATCGTCGGCGCGGTGCTCGCGTATTTCTACGGCGGCCAGTCCGGCGGTGCGGCAACGCATATTGTGCTCATTGCGTTCTTTTTGTGCGGCGTGGTCGGCGGTACCATAGTGGTGTGGGGCTACGATCTTCTTCGCAAGCGCTTGATGAAAAAGCCTTTGTCGGAGGCGGTGTTCTTGACTGCCAAGACTACGGCAATGGTGTGTTGGTTGTTCGTTGGCTCGGCGTTGTTCTCTGCGGTATTTGCGATTCTGGGTGGTCAACAAATCATCGAGAAGTGGGTGTTGTCGCTCAACATGACGCCGCTGCAATTCATGCTGCTGTCGCAAGCGATTATCTTCGTGCTTGGCTGGCCGCTTGAGTGGACCGAGATCATCGTCATCTTCGTGCCAATTTTCCTGCCGCTGTTGGCGCACTTTCAGATCGATCCGATCCTCTGGGGCACGCTCGTGTTCGTCAACTTGCAAGCAGCGTTCCTGTCACCGCCGGTGGCGATGTCGGCCTTTTACTTAAAAGGAGTGGCGCCGTCCCACGTCACCATCAATCAGATCTTCGCGGGGATGATGCCGTACATGTTGATCGTGATCGTTTGCATGATCATCATGTACATCTGGCCAGGGATGACGCTGTGGTTGCCTAACTATCTCTACGGCGCCTAGCGCTTGTCGGTGATTTTCGCGGGCCGATTCGTCGGCCCGCGTTTGTTTTAATCGAGTACATATGAAGCCGCGAATATTGATCAGCCGTCAGGTCTTTCCCGAGATCGTCGCCGAGCTTGCAGAGCACTTTGATGTAGACCACAACGCGTCCGACGACATCTTGGATGCGGAGGCGCTGCGATCACGCGCCGCAGGCTGTGCTGGCGTGATGTGCTGCCTCACGGAAAAAATCGACGCTGCGTTTTTCGACGCGTGTCCGACAGTTAAGGTGGTATCCAACATTGCCGTGGGGTACAACAACATTGATATCGCCGAAGCAAGCAAACGCGGTGTGAAGGCGACCAACACCCCCGGCGTGCTCGACGACACCACGGCAGATCTGACCTTCGCGCTGTTGATGGCGACGGCGCGGCGCATCACCGAAACCGAAGCGCGCCTGCGCCGTGGCGAGTGGAAAAAGGGCTTCGCATTGCAGCAGTGGCTTGGCACGGATGTACACCACGCCAAGCTCGGCATCATCGGCATGGGACGCATCGGCCAGACAATTGCGCGGCGTGCGTCGGGCTTTGAAATGGATGTCA
>JAYVUH010000255.1:0-4644 GCA_043788115.1 Burkholderiales bacterium | reverse complement strand
ACGGTTCGCGTCACCACGCATGGCGGCGATCTTTCGGTAACATGGCAGGGACTGCGCGATGTATCTGCGCCCGTGTTGCTGTCCGGTCAGGCCACGACTGTCTTTCGTGGCGAAATTGACTTGTAGCCCGATAAATTTTCACCGCCGAAATCAAAAAAATGTCGCCAGCCGAACTCTCCATCGAACAAGTCGCCGAATTCCTGCGTGAGTACCCCGACTTTTTCGTCCAGCATCCGGACGTATTGCTGAATATCGAAGTGCCGCATCCGCACGGCGGGCGGACGGTTTCCATCCCTGAGCGGCAACTGATTGCGACTCGCGAGCGCGTGCGCTTGCTTGAATCCAAACTCGCGGAGCTGCTCAAGTTTGGTGAAGAAAATGACGCACTGTCCGACAAGGTTCACGTCCTGACACGTAAATTGATCGGCGCGAAGGATCGCGAGCAGGCGATCAGAACGCTTTATTTGGATCTGCTCGATACCTTCCAGATTCCCCACGTCATCGTCAGACTCTGGAACATCAACGTTCCCCACAGCAACGGGGGCAGCGCGGCGCCCGAATTCACGGCCTCCGCGACCGAACTGGTGCAATTCGCGGAAGCGATGACCGCGCCATACGTCGGCGCGCACCCGGTGTACGAAACCAATCTGTGGTTTGGCGAACACGCACCGCACTTGAAGTCGTACGCCATGGTGCCGCTAAAAACGGACAAGCTGTTTGGCATCCTGCTGCTGGCCAGCGAAAACGCTGAGCGTTTCTACAGCGGCATGGGCACCATGTTCTTGTCGCGCATCGGCGATGTATTCGCCGCGGCGCTTGCGCGTGATCTCGATTTCACGCCCGACGTCTGATTGCCCAAGCGGCGGTTACCCAAACCCGCCGGCGAAGCATGAACGCCGATAGCATCGACAACGCTTCGGCACACCCTGCGCTGCCCGCACTCTCAGCGCTGGCCGAACAGTACCTCGCGTATCTGACCTTCGAAAAGCGCCTCTCGCCGCGTACGATCGACAACTATCGCCGCGATCTGGCCGATCTTGCCCGGTTCGCCACATCCGCCAACGATCCGCGCCGCACCGTCTCGATTGACGCCCTCACCAGCAACGACGTGCGCCGTTTTCTAGCCGCGGTGCATAGCAAAGGAATGACGCCCAAGGCCATCTCGCGGATGCTATCCGGCTGGCGCGGCTATTTTCGTTACGCACTCAAACAAGGCAGCGGTCACGTCAACCCTTGCGAAGGTGTGCGCGCGCCGAAGGCCGAAAAGCGGCTTCCCCGAACGCTGTCCCCGGACGAGGCGGTACGACTGGTCACCTTTGAGGACGATTCAACCGCCGGCATCCGCGACCGCGCCGTGTTCGAGTTGCTGTACTCCTGCGGACTACGGATCGCCGAGCTGGTCGGCCTCAACCTCGACAGCATTGACTACAACGCCCGCGAAGTGCGCGTGACCGGCAAAGGCAACAAGACGCGCATCATCCCGGTCGGCGAACCGGCGATCAACGCCGTCAAACGCTGGTTGGCCGTCAGGCCGCTGCCCAAACGAGCGGGCGACGTCGCCCTCTTCCTAGGCACGCAAGGTGCTCGCATCTCAGCGAGTGTATTGCAAGCACGCATCAAGAAATGGGCGATTCAGCAGGGCATCGATGTGAATGTGCATCCTCACATGCTGCGGCACTCATTCGCGTCGCACGTGTTGCAGTCGTCGGGCAATCTGCGCGCGGTGCAGGAGATGATGGGGCACGCGAGTATCGCGTCGACGCAGGTTTATACGCATTTGGACTTCCAACACCTAGCCAAGGTTTATGACTCGGCCCACCCGCGGGCAAAGAAGAAGTGAGGGATTTTGGCTCCCGCCGCGCTACGCGCTTAACGTTCAAGCACGTTAGCGTTCGCCGCAACTCCGCTTGGGGTTGTGGCTCCCGCCGCGCTACGCGCTTAACGTTCAAGCACGTTAGCGTTCGCCGCAACTCCGCTACGCTACGTTGTCAACACTTGGCCAAGGTTTATGATTCGGCACATCCAAGGGCGAAGAAGAAGGACAACACATGAGTTTTCAAAGCCGCGACACGAAGGGCATACGTGTTGTAAAAATTATCAGCTTGGCGGTCGCAGTGCTCGCGCTGCTGCTCGTCGTTATCGCCATTACGCTATACCTCTTGGTGCGCGCCAGCTTACCGACGCTTGATGGCACCAAGTTTATCGACAGCGTCACCGCGCCGATCAAGGTCACGCGTGATGCACAGGGAACGGTTGCCATCGAGGCCACGACCAAGCTGGATGCGATGCGGGCGTTGGGCTTTATCCACGCGCAGGAACGCTTCTTTGAAATGGATCTCGCGCGCCGCGCGGCGGCGGGTGAACTGTCTGCGTTGCTCGGCAAGGCCACCATCAAAATGGATGAAGCCAAACGCATCCACCGTTTTCGCACCCGGCTGCGCGACACCGTAGGGCGTCTGCGTTACAGCGAACAGCAGACGCTGCAGGCCTACGCCGACGGCGTCAATGCCGGCTTGAACAATATGTCGGTGAGGCCGTGGCAATATCTTGCGCTGCGCGCCGACCCACAGGCTTGGGCACCGGTCGATTCGCTGCTGGTGATCGCCGAGATGTATTCGATGTTGCAGGGGCGCACGATGGAAACCGCCTTCAGCGATGCCCTGATGCGCGAGCAGCTCAATGAGAAGGTGTTCGATTGGTTGAAGCCTCGCGGCGGTAGCTGGGACGCCACGCTCGACGGCAGTGTGATCCCAACCGCGCCGATGCCCAACCCCGCGTTGATCGATACGCGTGCTGCCAAGGCAGCCGCACCCGCAACGACCGCAACCGCGCCGACACCTGCAGCCATCGTCTCGGCAATCTCATCCGCAGACGCGCCGCTCATCGGAAGCAACGCGTGGGCCATCACCGGCGCGTTGACCAAGCACGGTGGCGCGATGGTGGCTAACGACATGCACCTAGGTCTCACGGTACCCAACATCTGGTTCCGCGCGCAATTGCAATACACCGAGAACGGCGCGATTCGTAAGCTGGCCGGCCTCACGCTACCCGGCGTGCCGGCGTTGGTTGCCGGCTCCAATGGCGATATCGCGTGGGGATTCACCAACGCCTATGGCAAGTGGCTCGACTGGGTGCCCGCGAAGGGACTGCCCGCCGTTGACTTCACCGAGGTGATCCAGGTCAAAGGCAGCGATTCCGTAACCCTGAAGGGGCGCGAGACCAGCGTCGGCCCGATCGCCAAGACCTACGACGGGCGCGACTTTGCGCTGGCGTGGATGGCGCACCGGCCTGGTGCGATCAACTTGCGTATGAATGCAATCTCGTCCGCGACCGACGTTGTAAGCGCACTCGACATCGCGCACGGTGCCGGCATGCCGCATCAGAATTTTTTCGTGGTCGACAAACAGGGCAACGCCGCGTGGACTATCGCCGGCTTCATGCACGAGCGCAAGAAGACTGGTGGCGCCGCGCTGGATTTTGCACAGGCAAGTGATGTCGCCTACGACGCGCTGGCAGCCGAGAAATATCCGACGATCAAGAATCCAACCGATGGTCGGCTCTGGTCTGGCAACAACCGTAAGCTGGGCGGCACCGGGGGCGCGGTAATTGGGGAAGGCGGCGGAGATGTCGGCGCGCGTGCGCAACAAATCCGCGACCGATTACGGGAACGGCAAAAATTCTCCGAAGCCGAACTGATCAGCATCCAGTACGACAATGAATCGCGTTTTCTGGCGCGCTGGCGCGATCAGGTTCGTTTCTCGGCTGCCGAGGCTGGCAAGCCCGGCAGCGCGGACATGCTCGATGCACTGAAAAAATGGAACGGCCGCGCAGATGTTGATCAGGTTGGCCACCGGGTTGTTCGCGCATTTCGTTCGCGCGTTCACGATGAGCTTTGGAAAGCGTGGATGGCGACCCTAGCGCCCAAGCTCGGCAAAGCCGCACTCGTTGATGGCCGTTTCGAATATCCGGTGTGGCAGGCCATCACCGAGCGGCCGATGCATTTGCTGCCGCCGCCGTTCGCCTCGTGGGATGAATTCCTGTCAGCGCAAGCCGCGTTCGTGCGCGATGACCTCATTAAGACTGAGGGCAACATCGCCAACGCAACCTGGGGCAATCGCAACAAGGCGGCCATCAAGCATCCGTTCTCACGCATCATCCCGGCCTTGGCACCTTATCTCGATATGCCGCCGACGCCACTCGCGGGTGACAACAACATGCCGGCCGTCGCACTCTCGAGTTTCGGCGCTTCGCAACACATGGCGATCGCGCCCGGCCGCGAAGCCGAAGGCATTCTCACCATGCCGGGTGGACAAAGCGGCCATCCGCTCTCACCGTTCTACGGCGCGGGGCACAAGGATTGGCTGGAACACAAGCCCTCGCCATTGCTGGCGGGCCCGGCAGCGCATAACTTGGTGCTTAGGCCGCCAAGATACTAGCCGGCAAAGTCGTGTACTGGCGGGCGTTTTCAGGCGTTTTTGCTCCACGACGCCCGCCAATGCTGGTGTTTCAATCTCGACCAGCTTGCAAACCACCATCACCTGTTTGGTGATTGAAGGTTTGTCGCCGTTGCCTTGGCGAGATCGGATACGAACTAAGCAGCGTTGCGGGCGGGGGAATGTTGTAGGGTTTCGCGGGGAGCCGCCA
>JAYVUH010000254.1:0-3456 GCA_043788115.1 Burkholderiales bacterium | reverse complement strand
ATCCGCCTCTCACCTGTTGTTTGGTCAGCCGACGAAATGACCAAACGACTGACCGAAATTCTCACTCAGGAGGGTTACGCGGTTGGAACAACGACGTCGAGCGGCGGTGTGCAGTTTCCAATAACACTGCTGCCGGTTTCCGGGATCAATAGTGTCATTGTGTTTGCCCAGTCCAAGGAAGTCCTTGCACATATCATTGAATGGGCCAAGGTACTCGACAAGCCGGCAGAGAAAAGCACCGGTCGCAATTTCTTCAGCTACCAAGTCAGGAATACCGACGCCTCCCGGCTTGCGGAAACCATTCAGCAGTTGCTATCCGGCATTGCGCGCCCGGCAGTAAGCGCGTCGACTGCCGCCGCCGCCGTACCGAATTTGAGTGGGGGCGTCGTCGTCGACAAGGCCACCAATACCATTTTGTTTCGCTCGTCGGGCGATGACTATGCCGACATCGTTCGCCTGCTCAGGGAGCTCGACAGAACGTCAAGACAGGTGCTGATTGAAGTCACCGTCGCGCAGGTGGCGGTAGACGATTCGTTGACGCTAGGTGTCGATTGGATTTTCAACAATCTGACCAGCAGCGGGCTAAGGGTGACGCAGCTTGGCGGCAATACCGCAGGACCGGCAACCACCTTCGGCAGCTTCGCCGGATTTGCGATTACCCAACTGGATCGACTTGGACAACCGCGCGCGGTACTGAACGCATTGGCCAGCGACAATAAAGTCACGGTACTTTCAAATCCGAGCCTGATTGCGCGCAACGGCGAATCGGCAAGCATTCAGGTCGGACAGGACGTTCCCGTGTTGACCAGCCAGCAAACCAATGCCGCCACGGGTGGCACTGGCGTCATTTCGACAGTTCAGTATCGCAATACCGGTACGATTCTCAAGATTAAGCCGGTCATTCATTCTTCCGATCAGGTGGACATGGAGGTCTCGCAAGAAGTTAGCAGCGTGTCGAGCAACACCACGGGCGGCATCACCTCGCCGACCTTCAACAAGAGCTCACTCGACACCAAACTCACGCTGAAGCACGGCTCCACGTACGTACTCGGCGGGCTCATCAGCAACAACGTCGACAAAACGAATAGCGGTGTACCGTTTCTGAAAGACATCCCGATTCTCGGGCAGGCCTTCAAGAAGACGGTTGACTCCACCAAGCGCAACGAGTTAGTCATCCTGATCACACCGTACATCATCAGCGACGACGGCGAAGCGCGTGCCGTCACCGACGCCTTCCGCAAACAACTCGGCACATGGGCGCAGGAAGTCAAACCCGTAGCAGCCGATGCAGTCGATGCGGCCGCTGCTCCCGCCAAGTAACTGCCGTTAACGCGGCGCGGTTGTGGTCGGCTTGATGGCCGCGATAGCGTCTAACACGATGGTGGGCGTGAGCAACTCTGGCAACACGACAGGTTCGCCCACAGGCGGGTAGAGCACATACAACGGAACGCCGTTGCGTCCGAACTCTGCCAACGCTGCGGTGATCGCGTTGTCTTTGCGCGTCCAGTCAGCCTGCATACGCACAACACTGCGCGCTTTCATTTGTGCGATCACCGCCGCATCGTACAAAGCAACGCGCTTGTTCACCTGACAGGTAATGCACCACGTTGCAGTGAAATCAACGAATACGGACTTGCCCTGACCGCGCAACGAGGCGATGGACTCTTTCGAAAATGGAACCCAATCGCCGGGAGCCACGGCACCCGAAACTGACGCTGTTGCTGGCGGCGGCATCGTCGCGGCGGTCCACGCCAGCAGTGTGCCGCACACAACGGCGGCAGCACCGGCCACAACCGCCATGCGCGGTTTTACCACCTGCCAGTGACCGTACACCCACGCGCCCAGCGCCAATACGGTGAGCGCGGCAAGCAGCAGCGCCACCCCATCGTTACCCGACTGCGCACCGAGTATCCACACTAACCACACCACGGTGGCGTACAGCGGAAACGCCATCAATTGCTTGAAGGTGTCCATCCATGCACCCGGCTTGGGCAGATAACGCAGCGACGCCGGAAAGAACGAGAGCGCCGACACCGGCAGCGCCAGTCCAATGGCCATCGCCGCAAAAATGAGCAGCGCCACTGGCGCACTCTGGCTCAGCGTGAACCCGACGGATGCGCCGAGCCCCGGTGCCATGCAGGGTGTCGCGACTACCGTTGCGAGTACGCCAGAGACGAAAGCCCCCCGCCGCGGATGCGATTGCGCACGCAGCTCAGCATCGCCCGCGGCGCTTTGAATCGATGTTCCGAATTCAAACAGGCCGGAGAGATTCAAGGCCATCAGAAAGAATAGCGCGGCGAGCACAGCAACAAACAAAGGTTCTTGCATCTGGAATCCCCAGCCGATCGATTGCCCCGCCCCGCGCAGCGCAAGCATCAACCCGGCCAGCAACATGAATGACGCCAGCACGCCAGTGAAATACGCCGCCCCTTGTTGCTGCAAGAGCCGCTTTTCGCCGTGGGCGTTATTCACAAAGCCCATCACCTTAATGCCGAGCACCGGAAACACACACGGCATCAGATTGAGGATCAGCCCGCCGAGGAAAGCAAACAGGATTGCCCCGATGAAACTCAAGTCAGGGCGGGCATTTTCGGGCATTTTTGCCTGAAGACGCCCGTCAATGCTAAGGTTTTGCTTTGCGCCATCGCCCACAACAGAGCCCACAGCATAGCTAACCGGCGCAGCGATGCTGACGGCTCTGGCTTTGTTGTTGGTGCCCGCGTTCGCACCTACGTTCGCGCCGGCGTTGACACCAACGCCGGCACTGCTGCCGTCACCCCAATCCGCAGCCCCGGTCGTCGACACCAATACACCATCGAGCGTTTTCAGATCGTTGATACGCGGATCTGCAAGTGGGATCGTCAGCGTAAAACCGTCGAGCGTCCTCGTGAATACCTGCGCCACCGCATTTGCCATCACGTCGTCGCGATGCGGAAAAAATGCCACGGCGGAAAGACCAACTGCCGTTTTCGATTTGGCGACCAACGTGGCGACCGAGCCATTGATCGTTACGGCGACACCGCCGAGCATTGTGGTGGGCAGCGCGTCGTGCGCGGACGCAAATGAGCGCTGCCACTTCGCATTTGGCGTTGGCGCGCCAGTGGCAGCTTGCAGCGTCAGCGCGACCACGCCTTCTTCAGGGATGCAGACGTCGGCGCACACCAACCAATCCGCCTTGGCACTCAGCGTCACGCGCTCACCGGGTTTTGCAGTGGCGGGCGTTTGCAATGTCACCAAGTGCATGGCCTCGCCCTCGTAGCCGAAATTCATCAGCGGGCCCAATGGCAGCTTCTTTGGGTACGGCCACTCAATTTCGCCGGCGACAAATCCTGGCGGCAAGGTCCACTTGAGTCGGGTCGGCAGACCGGAGTCGCCGGGGTTACGCCAATAGGTATGCCAATGGTCGATGATCTTCAGTCGCAGCGCCACCTCGATCGGCTTGCCCGGCTGGAAGGT
>JAYVUH010000253.1:0-7996 GCA_043788115.1 Burkholderiales bacterium | reverse complement strand
GCGACGGATCGCATCATCCGCTTGCGACCCATATACGTTGTCGCGCAACAACCGACCGTGCTCGTCAGTATTGGCGCTCTCTTCGTCACTGGACGCCACGTGTGCTGAGCGAAACGTCGAGACCTCGATGGTTTCCTGACCAAACATCACGTGCACCAAGCGAAACCGACGACCAATAATCCGTGAGCGTCGAAACACACTGCGGACCTGCTCAGGCGTGGCGTCGGTGGCAACGTCGAAGTCTTTTGGGTGGCGACGTAGCAACAGATCGCGCACCGCACCGCCGACGACGAAGGCCCGGTAGCCCGCTTGCTGTAGCTGTTCGCAGGTGCGAATCGCAGCATCGGATAGTTCACTGCGCTCGATGCCGTGTTGTTTGTGACTGAACCGGATCGGTTCCCCAACGTCAGCATGGCTTTTGCGACCGCTCTTGCGGTTGAATACTTTGTCGATGAATCGCTTGATCATGATGTGGGGGAGGTGAGATCGATCACGGGCCAGCCATTCTTGCTGGCGACAGCCCGTAACGTGGCATCTGGATTTACCGCCACCGGCCTGTTGACGCGCGCAAGTAACGGCAGGTCGTTGAGCGAGTCGCTGTAGAACCAGCTGTTTTCGAAATCTTCAATACGTTTCCCCATATCAGCAAGCCAGCGCTCAACGCGAATAATCTTGCCTTCTCGAAACGACGGCAACCCAGTCGGCGCGCCGGTGTAACGTCCGTTGATCATTTCGACGTCACAGGCGATCAGGCTCTCGATCCCAAAACGCCTAGCGATGGGCCGCGTAACAAACGCGTTAGTGGCAGTGACGATCGCGCACAGATCATCTGCATGCTGTCGTATCAACGCCATCGCCGCCTCGCTGATCATCGGCTCGATCTTCTCGCGCATATAGCGTTCGTGCAGCGGTGCCAGTTCGGCATCGGTCTTGCCGGCAATGGCGGTCAATGCAAAACGCAGATAGACATTAATGTCGAGCGTGCCGTCCTTGTACTGCGCCCAATATTCGTCATTCTTTCGGGCGTGCTCAACGGCATCCACCAGCCCCTGTTCGGCCAGAAATTGCCCCCACGCATAGTCACTATCACCGCTAAGCAACGTGTAATCGAGATCGAACAAGGCAAGCGACTTCAATGACTACTCCCGAGCTCAAGCTCCGGTTGTTCCATCTGCCTGAGCATTGGCAGCGTGATTTCACGACCCGTCTCAAGCGAAAAACGATCTAGCGCATCGAGAGTGCCGATCAACGACGCCATATCCCGCCGCCCATGCCGCAATAGGTGCACGACAACGTCATCCCGTAGCCCAAAGCCGCGCGATGCCGCATGCGCACGTAGCGCCGTCATTTTCTCGTCATCGGTGAGTGGCTGGAGACAAAACACCAGCCCGCTGCCGAGCCGGCTGCTTAATTCCGGGCGTACCGGCAGGTCGCGCGGCGCCAAACTTCCGGATACTAGGACCGTCGCCCGCGGGTCAAGCGCCCGCTGGTTGATGGCGTCGAACAATGCCACTTGCTGCGCGTCAACCAGCCGCTCGACATCGTCCATCACCATGTGCAAGTCATCGCCACCAACTGTGGACGCGGCCGAATCCGTCTCTGTCCTGAACGCCGATAGCAGGTGCGACTTGCCAGATCCCGCCACTCCCCATACATAGAGCACTTTGGCGGTCGGCTCTTGGCTACCTATGGCCGCCACTTTCACGGCGTGTACCGCTTCAACGTTGCGCCCCGCCACAAAATTGGCGAACGTCGGCGCTGGCGGCGGGGAGATTTCGAGTACAAGTTGTTTCACAGGCGAATTATACGTGGCGCTCGACGCCTAGGCCCCGCACTGATCAAACGCGAATCGTGGCCCACACTAGGCAAATGGGCAAAAAAAACGGCCGGAAATCCGGCCGTTTTTAAAAGACTTCTTGCTTAGAACTCGTAGCGGAACGTAACTTGCGCCTGCCACTGCGACTCTAAACGAACTTGACGGGTTGTGAAGTCTGTCACGCCGGCGCTCCGCAGCGCATAAACATAACGGCCTTGGGAATCAATACCGGCATAGTTAACAAAGCTACGTGTCGACGGGAATGCAATCTCATCAATACGACCCCACTTCTTATTGAGCAAGTTGCCTACGTTGAACAGATCCAACGAAATGACCGACTTGTGTTCCTTGACGAAGCCCGGCAGCTCTTGGGTGACACGCATATCCAGCGTATTGGTCCACGGATTGAAGGAATCGTTACGCTTGACAACACCACCGCGCGTATTGATGCCAGTCGAATTAACGATGCCCCAGAACGCGTCTTCGTTGGTACGGCTGGTCGCGGTGTCGCCCAAGAACACCACTTCGCCAGAGCCCGGGCCTTTGGGGATATACATCAGGTCGTTGCCAAACTGACCGTCACCGTTTTGGTCGTTCACGTATACCCAACTGTATGGCTTGCCGCGACGGCCTTCTGCGAAGAAACCAACTCGCGTCTTGTACTTGCCAATGAACGCGCGCTCCCACATCAACGACGCGTTAAGGCGATCTTTGATCAGGTAGTTAGAGTTAGACGCCTTATCTTCGTTGGAGTTGAAGACCGCGCGAGCGGTCCAATTGGAGTTCGCGATAGACGAGGTCAAACCGCTAACTTCCTTCGACGTCGTGTATGTGTAGGCGACCGACCAACTCCAGCCTTGCATCATGGGACGGCCCAACTGAACGGTCGCTTGATTGCCACCACCTTCTTTAGTTTTCGCCGCGAGCAAAACGTTGGCGAAGTTAGGGTTGCTCAGCGAGCGTGCACGGAAGCCTGTACAGGCGCCCGTCGTCACCGTGCCGCCGGTTGATGTCCAGCACGCTGGGTTGTAACCCTGATCGGTCCAAAACATCTGACGGCCATCGGGGCCCGCGCGTGTCGAGCCACCGAGGTTCAAGTGCTGGTAGTAAATACCTGTGTTGGTTTTGGTGTAGATGAACTCTGCGCTGGCAACCATACCCCACCACGGCAACTGGTGCTCGAACGCAAGGTTCGCTTTCCAAACAGACGGTTGACCGAGGTCTTTATCGATGTAGTCGACGTTTGCAGCGGGCGTGGTGCCGGGAAGCCGCGGTTGTGCATCGGGATTCCCACTGAAGGTGCCGCCCACCGCAGGACACGCAGCAAACGCGCCCGTACCACAACCGATCGTGCTAGTTGTCACGCCCGGATTCTGATAGGGGTTCGTGAGCCACACGTTCGAGGCGGCACCTTGGAACAGGCCGAAACCACCGCGTAATTGCATTGGACGTTTTCTGTCAAAGGTGTAGTTGAATCCCACGCGCGGCTGGAACAGACTGACGCCGTCAATGGTGGTCGTATTGTCGCGACCAAAACCGCCGGTTGCGCGCAGTGCACCACTAACCAGCGCCAATGCTCCCACTGGTGCAGCCGCGGCGGCATTTGCGAGTGGCTTGTCGCTCGTCTTCGGCACATCGATGCGGGCGCCGAGCATTACGGACAAGTTCTTGTTTACAGTCCAGGTGTCTTGCGCAAAGTAACCGAAGTTGGAGAGCTGCCACTTCCCGACTGCGTCGCTGAGCGTGAGGCCCGGAGCCGCTACCTGCACTAGGTAGGACGAGGGACGACCAATACGGAAGTTCTCTAGCGTCGCCGACTCGACTTGTGCAGCCGTTGCGGTGCCGCAATTGATGACGCCAAAGCTGTAGGTGTACGTCGCGCTGCTGTTAATACAGGTAAACGTGTAGTTGCCAAAGGTGTTATTCACGAACGCGTTGGAAATCTTGTTCTGGCTGTAGTCTGCACCAAACTTAATCTCATGTTCCTTGAGAAACCAGGTACCGCCAGCGTAGGCGTCGACGGTCTTGGTATCGAGGAAGTTGAGCTGGCGGCTTTGCTCAGTACCAAATACGAACGAGCGTGTACCTGCGGCAGCAACAACACCGGTCGGCAGCGCGCCTGGGAAGCTCAACTGAACCTGCGGTGAGCGCAAAGGGGTTTTATGCACTTGGTCATAGTCGCGCTTGGAGACTTTGAATTCGGTCGAGAAGGTGTCGGTCCAGTCAGAGAACACTTGGGCGACCGCGGTCTCCACCGTCTTGGCTGTGGTGTAAAGATTCGAACTCAACGCGATCTGGGTCGCTGAGAAGTTCGGATAAATCGGCTCTGTCTGCTCGGTCTTGTTATAACGGATATTGGCGCGATGCCGATCACTGATGTTCCAATCTATTTTGGCCGTCAAATCCTTAACTGCTAGCAGGCCGGACGCAATATCCGCACTACCGATGTCCAAACGGTACGTCGTCGATGCTATTGACTGCGCGGTCGCGATTGCCGAAGGCGTAACACCGACGTTAACCTGTGAGCTGCCGATTGGGCCGAACGAAGGGGACCCACGCGTGCTGGCGAGTTCTTCGTACGCCACAAAAAAGAACAGCTTGTCTTTGATGATTGGGCCGCCCAAGGTAAAGCCCTTGGTGTCTTCCGAAAAAGGCGGTGGTGACGTGTAGATTCCGGTTGAGCGGCTGTAGCGATCGCCCGCCAACTTCTGGTCACGATAGACTTTGTATACGCTACCTTTAAAATCATTGGTACCCGATTTGGTCACCGCGTTGATGTTGGCACCGGTGTAGCCGCTTTGGGTCACATCGTAGTTGGAGACGTTGATCTGCACCGATTGGATCGCGTCGATCGAAATCGGTTGCTTTAGCGTTGGCAGATTGTTGCCCTCAAGACCGAACGGGTCGCTGATCTTGACGCCGTCGATGGTGACCGAGTTGAAGCGGCTATTCTGCCCGCCAGCTGAAATCTCGCCACGCTCCTTGTCCGTTTGTGACAAGCGCGGGTCGGTACGCGCGTAATCCTGCAAATTGCGGTTGATAGAGCCAAAGCCGTCGAGCTCTGCGCGACCGATATTGGTTCCCGCACCCATCGAGTTCTTACTAAATACGTCAGAAATCGCCGAGGCAGCGACTTGAATCGATTCAACCTTCGCGCCGAGCTTGGCGTCAAGCGTCGCCGTCTCCGCAAGCGTTAGAAACACGTTCTCGCGTTTTTCCGTGACGCCATCTTTGGTGATGGTGACCGTGTAGGGACCGCCAACGCGCAGGCCGCGTGCCGAGTAGCGTCCCTCGGCGTCGGTGGAAGCATTGGTCACCGAGCCCGACTCAACGTGAACAATCCTGACTTGCGCGCCTGCAACAAACTTACCGTCCATCGCCGAAACGCGACCCGAAAGCGCGGACGTCGTGTTCTGCGCGTATACCGATGCGCTCCCTACTGCCATCGCCACGCACAACGCAATGTTGCTTAACCGCAGCCGATTTTGATTGTTCATGAAAGTCACCCTAGTTTGATTAATTGTCGGTCAATACAATTGCAAAATTCTGGTTGAGGGTACTGTGGTCGACGCGCAACACGTATTCAGCAACCCCTCTTTTAAATGTGCGAAATAGTCGGCAAGTGCGGCGATAAATTGTCGGTACGCTTGCATCATTTAGGCGTGCGTACGATGTCAATCATTACATCGATAGATTATGACGGATTCGTGACGCCAAAGGAATCAAGGGTTTAGCCGTCATGGTGCAATCCAAAGACTTGTGTTGACAACACAATGCCTTCCGCACGGATGTTGAGAAAATGCTTGAGGTTATTGGTCGGGAAAGCTCGCTGTTCCAAGCCGTAAGTGTTGCAAAGCAACAACAAACTAGTTGAGTCTGCGGATTCGGCTACCGACGGCCGGCGGTTGGTACGGCGACTTGACCGCCAGATATTCGACCAGCGCGTCTAGGTCCAAGACGCTTATTTGACGATCGCGCCCCTCCCGAAAAACGGTGAGACCTTCGCTACCCGCCGCGACAAAGCTGTTCGCCGTGACGCGATACTCTAGTGTTTGTTGCATCGTGGCACCGTTGAGCCGCATTGATTCGGCGATGACCCGCTCGCCAATCGGCTTGGAGGCGTCCCATGCATAGCTGAAGCCTTGCGAGACGCCCAGTATCTGGCCGCGCGCGGACGATGTGGCATCGCTCCACTGCTGTTCGAGCACTTGCTTGATCTGCGCGCCCGTCAAATTCATCACCACGAGGTCATTTTGGAAGGGCTGCGTCTTGAACAACTCGCCATAGGCAACGCCACCGGCAGCATCGGGAATAATCGGCGCGCGTAGGCTGCCGCGGTTGTTAAAGGCCATCACTGCTCCACCGCGATCAGGGCTGGTGGTCGCGAACAGATGGGCATCCGCTATCAGATTAGCGAGCGTGGATTCGCCGGCGGGGTTCGCGACTCCGTTGATCTCCTGCTTTACGATCGCCACCACGCGCTTTTCGAGCGGCTCGCTCAAGGCCGCGTAACGCTCAACCAGCGCGGTTAGGCGCACGTCCTTTGGCCCATCCGGTTTGACCACCAGATTGCGGGCAGTTTTCTGCACAACACGGCCGCTCGCACGATCAAGCGTGAGATCAATCTCGGTTACCAAGGTGCCGTAGCTTCCGGCGCTGGTCACCAGCTTGCCCGCCACTTCGCACACATAGAACCGGTGCGTATGACCGGTGATGACGACTGCCACTTCAGGACTCAGACGTTCAGCGATACCGCGCGCAGCCCCCTTGAAATCAGTGCACTCGTTGATACCGCCGGTCTGCTCGCCCCCCTCGTGCACTACAACTACTATTGCCTGAGCGCCCGCCGCGTGCAACGTTGGCACCAGACGATTGACGGTGTCAGCTTCATCCCGAAATGTGAGGCCCGTTGTGCCACTTGGCCGCACCAGTGCCGCAGTGGTCTTAAGTGTGAGACCAATAAAGCCCACCTTGATACCGTCGAACTCTTTGGTGCCGTAAGGAGGGAATAGGGTTGCGTCGCTTCCACCCAGCATCACGTTGGCCGCCAAGAAACCGAAATTTGCGCCTGCGTATGCGGTTCTGCCTTGGCAATCCGGCTGCCCGGACTGCTTGCTGATCTCACACCCGCCGGCTTGGAGTCTCTTCAGATGAGTGACGCCATAGTCAAACTCATGGTTGCCGACCGCATGGAAATCGAGTCCGATAAGATTCATGGCTTCGATAGTCGGCTCGTCCTTGAATAGCGCCGACATCAACGGTGTGGCACCCACCATATCGCCGGCGGATACGACGGCGTGGTTGGGATTTCTCGACTTCAGCTGCGCAACAATCGCTGCGAACTGCTCGATCCCGCCGGCTGGCTCAAAACGCACGCCAGTGGTCTGCGCGGGATCGGCAACCGGGACGCGCAACCCGGGTATCCGCAGGTTTCCGTGGAAGTCATTGAAGGCGATCAGCTTGACCTCGACGGTAGACGGGCGGACCGTTGCGACCGGCTGCTCTGGTACGGTCGCGCAACCGCCTGCCAGTCCAGCGAAAATGACGGCCAAACCAACCGCAATCACGCGCGGCGATCTTGGTTGGACCAGCGTAACCGGCGTTGCGGAATAGAGCACTACTGAATCGGCTGACATACGGACATCTTGAAAAGATTGGACGGAAGAACGGACTTTACTCCGAGTATCATCTATCCCGATTGAGCCGTCGTCCGCGACGCTAACGATCACCTCATCCATACAAGGACGCGCACCATGCTGATTCTGCAGAGCCTGCTGGGCTTTTTCGTTCTCTATGCCTTTGCGTGGGCCATCTCAGAAAAGCGCGCGGTCATCCAGTGGCGGACGGTCATCGGCGCGATCATTTTGCAAGTCATTATGTTTGTCCTGCTGTTCAAGTTTCCCTACTTCAAAGAAGTTGCGGCGGTCCTAAACAACACCTTGAATGGCGTTGCCGATGCGACGCGCGAGGGCACCAAGTTTGTATTCGGCTACATCGGTGGTGGCGACCTGCCATACAAGGTTGAAGACGGCAAAAGTCCGTTCATCCTCGCCACCCAGGCGCTGCCGCTCGTCATTGTTGTATCCGCGCTCTCGTCGATACTTTTCTACTGGAAGATCCTGCCGTTCATTGTCAACTTGTTTTCATGGGTGCTCAAGAAAACCATTGGCGTGGGCGGCG
>JAYVUH010000252.1:0-2197 GCA_043788115.1 Burkholderiales bacterium | reverse complement strand
CGTGCGGTAGCCCGGCAACGCACCTTCGTCGCATGCCTAGCAGCTGCCCCGATCTCTCCACAATCTGAACCAAAGCAACTTAATCAGACCCTCCCTAGCGCCTACCTATCGCCTGTCCCAACACAACGCCCACGCATTCCGTGGGCGTTTGTCTTTGTGATCCGAGCCCTAAGTGCAAAGTGATAAAATACGGTCATCACAGTCAACTCTTTGGAGAACGCAACATGGGTGCCATTTTTCAGTCTCTACAACGCACCATCATCGCCGGCTTCGTGCTGTTGCTGATTATCATCGGCTTGGTCGCGATCATGGGTGGCACCAACATCCGTATGGAGCACGCATGGTTTATGTTTGTCATGCGCTGGTTACACGTACTCATGGGCGTGATGTGGATCGGTCTGCTCTGGTACTTCAACTTTGTGCAGATTCCCTCCATGCCGAAGATTCCAGACGAACAGAAACCCGCCATTAGCAAGGTGATCGCCCCCACTGCGTTGATGTGGTTCCGCCACGCCGCCCTGTGGACCGTCGTCACCGGCGTGACGCTGGCGGCCATGAGTGGCTACCTAGTGACCGCACTGACCTTGCAACGTCCGTTTCTGGCGATCGGCATCGGTATGTGGCTGGCGCTGGTGATGGCGTACAACGTGTGGTTCATTATCTGGCCAAACCAGAAAAAAGCGCTGGGAATCGTGACTGTTCCGCCGGAAGAAAAAGCCGCCGCCGCCCGCATGGCGATGCTGACGTCGCGCTTCAACACGATGCTTTCCATTCCGATGCTGTATTGCATGGTTGCGCAGCAAAACGGTGGCCTCTGATTCCGGTATGACCGAGCGCTTGACCACGAACGGGCAGCTTGTGCTGCCCGTTTTTTTTACGCTAGCCGCGTTAATGTGCGGCTGTGCAACCCGTTCGCCGGACGGCCAGCAAACGTTTCGCACCGTATCTGCATTTTCTGCCGCGAAGCCGGGCGGCGAGTTGCCTCCCGGATGGGCACCGTGGTCGTTGACTCGTTTCAAGAAAGACACTTCATATCAACTCGTGTCGGATCCCTCAGGCGTCACGGTGATCGAGGCGAAGAGCGACCAATCCGCGTCCGGGTTACGCAAGAATCTGGACATCGATCCCGCGTCGGTGCTGTGGATCCACTGGCGCTGGCATGTGCCGACGCTCATACCATCGGCAGATAATTCGCGGCGTGATCTTGAGGATTCGCCGGTTCGCGTCGTGATCACATTCGACGGCGATATCGACAAACTGGATTTTGAAGAACGTGCGATCGCCGCGCGTATCAAAGGGCTGACCGGGCAGGTGATGCCTTACGCGACGCTCATGTACATCTGGGAGAATAAGGCACCGCGCGACAGTGTGATGGAGTCGCACCACACCACTAGGATCAAGATGATCGTCGCCGAATCTGGTACCCGGCGAAGTGGTGTCTGGGTGGAGTTTGAGCGTAATGTCGTGGCGGACTTCGAGCGCGCCTTTGGTGAAAAGCCGGGCCGCATCAAGTCGTTAGGAATCATGACTGACACCGACAATACTGGGGAGAGCGCCGTGGCCTACTATGGCGATATCCGATTCACCCCGATGGCCACACAAAAAGGAAATATCAAATGAGCGGTCAAGAAGTCATCACCTTGGGTGGCGGTTGTTTTTGGTGTCTGGAAGCGGTGTTTGACGACCTGCAAGGCGTCACGGATGTCGTATCGGGCTACTGCAATGGTGAAGTCGCGAACCCCACCTATAAGCAAGTCTGCAGCGGGGATACCGGACACGCGGAAGTTGTGAAGGTCACGTTCAATCCGGCCGAAATTTCGCTGGTTGAAATCCTCGGTGTGTTCTTTTCTATCCACGATCCGACGACCTTGAACCGGCAAGGCAACGATGTCGGCACCCAGTACCGCTCGGGCGTGTACACGCATTCGCCGGACCAGGCGCGTGTAGCGGCGGAGACCATCGCTCACCTAAACTTGGAAAAGATCTGGGACGCGCCGATCGTCACTGAAGTGGTTCCCGCTGAACAGTTTTATGCGGCGGAAGATTATCACCAAGAATACTTCAAGCAGAACCCATATCAGGGCTACTGCATGGCCGTGGTGTCACCGAAGCTATCCAAGTTCAGGAAACAGTTTAGCAACAGGCTAAAGTCAAGAGTCTAGTAAAGACGGGCGTTTTCAGCCACTTTGGTCTGAAA
>JAYVUH010000251.1:0-13613 GCA_043788115.1 Burkholderiales bacterium | reverse complement strand
TGTGATATCACGCAAGTCGTCTGCGGCGATGACGCCAACCTTGGCCAACATTGCTGCGTGTGCCAATGAGCCCTGAATATCGGCGTGCGCGAGGCGCTTGTCGAAGGTGACAGAGGCGGTGAAACGTTTGACCAGCTCGGTCACTGGCTCCGAAAAACGCCCCGACCAAGCCTTAGGAGTGGTGTTGGAGATGGCGTCATCAGGAGGGGGAGAGTTGCTGGCAGACATTGGGCCCAGTATCAAGGTTGAAACGTAGATCGAAAATAAGGCGAAAATCGCACGATGAGTATAAACGACCACCCCTCTTCACTCGCTCTGCATGCCGCACAGATCGGCTCGCAGGTAGGCTACAAGTCGCGACTGCCCGACTTCTGCAATCTTGGCATCATGTTGCGCACGGTGCTGTTGGTCAATCTGCTGGTGCTTGGTGCGGCATTAGTGCGCGCCGATCCGCGCGTCGATCCGTTCGGCGATACCGCGGGAGTCCTCAAGCAGTTTCTGTTGATCTCGATCGTTGCGCAACCGGCCATCATTTTTTCGCTGGTGGCAAGTTGTGGGCTCAAGTCCTTGATCGCAAAACTGAGCTATTGGCGGGGCGTATCAGCCATTTTTGCCCTAGAAGCCGCCATTGGCGGAGTGTTTTGGTTGGCGCACACCAACCTAGTTGCCATCTTGCCGCTGGGAGAGCCGGTTTCGATTCTGCAATTCGGGCTGTTCTTTGTGTTGGCCACAGCGGTACTGCTGTTCTACTTCGACTTGCGCGCCCGCTCGCTCGCTCCCGCCTTGACCGAGGCCCGCCTACAGGCGTTGCAAGCGCGCATTCGCCCGCACTTCTTGTTTAATTCCATCAATGCGGTGCTTTCGCTGATTCGCGACGAGCCGCGCCGCGCGGAGCGCATGCTGGAAAACATGGCCGAGTTGTTTCGTGTGTTGATGGCTGACAATCGACAGCTGCGACCGCTGGCCGAAGAGGTCGATCTGTGCCGCCAGTATCTCGAGATCGAGCAAATCCGGCTCGGCGACCGCCTGCGGGTCGATTGGCAAATCCACAACATGCCGGCGACAGCGCTGGTGCCACCGCTGATTTTGCAGCCGCTGATCGAGAACGCGGTATATCACGGCATTGAACCGCAACAAGGCGACGCCGTGCTGACCATTCAGATTTCCCCCGCCGCCTCATCGGGAAAACAACTCAACATCACGCTCACCAACCCGTTTCACTCGGCCTCGACCCACGTGTCGGGCAACCGCATGGCGATTGCCAACATCAAAGAGCGATTGCAACTACACTTCGACGCTGAGGCTGGCTTGTCAGCCGCCGTGATCAATCAACAATACGTCGTGAAAATCAACATGCCGATCGTGACCGAGGTGACATCGGCATCCTCTAAACACTCCTCCGACGCACCATGACACTACTGAGTTCTGACGCAAGCGTCGCCCGTATCTTGATCATCGATGACGAGGCACCCGCGCGAAAACGACTGTCGAATCTACTCGACGACTGCCGCGCTGAATTTCCGCTGACCATCGTCGATGAGGTAGCAAACGGCCTTGAGGCGATCGAGGCCATCAATCGAGGCGGGGTCGATATCATCCTTTGCGACATCCGCATGCCCGGCATGGACGGCATCGAGTTTGCGCGGCACATTGCAACCCTTGCGGTGCCACCGAAACTCATCTTCGTGACGGCGTTCGATCAGTATGCGGTGCAGGCGTTTGAATTAAACGCGGTCGACTATCTGCTGAAACCTATCCGCCAAGAGCGGCTGTTGGCGGCGCTGCAAAAAGCGCGGCCGCTGCTTCCACCCGCAGCAGCAGCGATTGCCGAGGCGACGCAACACAAGCGGCGGCATCTCTCCATTCACGAGCGCGGCAAGGTGGTGCTCGTGCCGATTGAAGACATCCTGTTTCTGAAAGCGGAGCTAAAGTACCTCACGGTTAAGACCGCCGCAAAGGAATATTTGTTGGAAGAGTCGCTAACGAAAATCGAAGAGGAGTTTGCCGGCGTATTCACCCGCATCCATCGTAATGCCATCGTTGCGACTAGCGCCATCACCGGTTTCGAGCGCGTCGCCGCACCGGCAGAAGACGGCGAAGAGGGTGACGCCGATAGTGGCCTGCGCTGGGTGTGTAACGTCAAAGGTGTCGCGGAACAATTACCGGTGAGCCGGCGCCAACAGCATGTGATCCGCGAGCTCTAGGTGGAAAGCGGCATCATCACCAACCTGCTGTTGCCGATTTCACTCGGCATCATCATGCTCGGACTCGGGTTGTCCTTAACGCTCGCCGACTTCACGCGCGTGGTGCGTTACCCGAAAGCGGCCATCATCGGGCTCACCATGCAGATGTTTGTCCTGACCTCTGCCGCCTTTGCGTTGTGTGTTTTGTTCAAGCTACCACCCGAACTCTCGGTGGGGCTGATGCTGCTGGCGGCCGCACCGGGCGGCGCAACAGCCAATATCTATTCGCATCTGGCGCGCGGTGATGTGGCGCTCAATATCACGCTGACCGCCATCAACAGCGCACTGTCGCTGCTGACGTTGCCCTTTATTATCAGCTTTGCCTTGCAGTACTTCATGGCCAGCGACCAATACGTTCCGCCGCCGTTCAAGAAAATCATCGAAGTCGGCCTGATCATCTTGCTGCCGGTGCTGATCGGCATGACGGTACGCAATCGCGCGCCGGCTTTTGCGGCGAAGATGGAAAAGCCAATCCGCATTTTTTCGGTGCTGCTTCTGGCGCTGCTGGTGGTGGCGACGGTCGTGCAAAGCTGGGAGGTGCTGGTCAAGTATTTCCCAATCGTTGGGCTCGCGTGCCTCGCCTTCAATCTCATTTCGATGGGAGTTGGCTACGGCGTACCGCTGGCCGTGAAGCTGCCTCAGAAACAAGCGATCGCGATTGCCATGGAGATCGGCATCCACAACGGTACCCTAGCGATTTTCATTGCGCTCAATGTACTGAATAGTCCCGCCATGAGTGTGCCGGCCGCGATTTACTCGTTGATCATGTTTGTGACTGCGGGCGTGTTCGCTTGGTGGGTGAACCGGCGTCATGGCGACACTGTCGTCCCAGCGTAGAGTCCGCTCACGGATGTTCGGAGGTGGGGCCTACTTCTCCGTTCATCAGACAAATATACGGCCCGGACTCCAGCAAGGCAGAGCTGTAGCGGAGGTGTGAACTTTCGGAAATAGCTATACTGGTCTCATCGAGGCTGACAGCCGTCAGGCAACGGCGACCTAGCCCCCTACTTTTTAGGAGCAATGATGATTAGCAAGTTCTTATCCGAATCCTCCCCGCGAGCGGGAATGTTGATCGTATTGGGCATTAGCTGTTCCATGATTGGCGTCAACGCCGTTGCACAAACACCGGCCCCAGCAGCAGCGCCAGCGACAATTGCGAAACCCGTTACCGAAATGGCAATTTCGCGAACCGCAAAAGACGCAGATCTCAAGTGGAACCCATGTCCCCCGTTCTTACCAAAGGGTTGCGGCATTGCGGTTCTAAATGGCGACCCCGCCAAGAACAACCTAGATGTGTTTTTCAAAATCCCCGGTAAGTCTGACCTGCCCCGCCATTGGCACACTTCCGCTGAGCGCATGATCTTGGTTGCGGGAGAGTTGCACGTTACCTACGACGGCCAGAAGACGGCGATTCTCAAACCCGGCACCTACGCCTACGGCCCCGCTAGAAAGCCACACGGTGGCAAGTGCGCGAGTAAAGAGGATTGCATACTCTTTATCGCATTCGAGTTGCCGCTCGACGCGGTGGAAGACAAAGCAAAGTAGCAACAAGCTGGGGGGCGAAAGCCCCCTTAGCTTTTTTGCTACCCGCTAAGTCTTGCCCTTCAACTTCGCAAACGCCTCTGCCATGGCATTCCCCCCGGCGGGCGCAGTAGATTTCAAAGTCTGCCCTGAGCCGGGACGAAGGGTCGCCATTTGACGGGCAGTTTGGGACGGTTTTGCCTGAAAACCCCCGCTGTTGCTAGGGTTTTGAGATTTGCCCGGCGCGTCGTTAAGGCGCATGCTGAGCGCAACGCGCTGGCGCTTGATATCCACTTCGAGCACCTTCACCTTCACTACTTGCCCCGCCTTCACCACGTCGTGCGCGTCCTTGACGAATTTCTCCGCGAGCGCGGAGATGTGGATCAAACCATCCTGATGTACGCCGATGTCGACGAACGCACCGAACGCGGCGACGTTGGTTACCACGCCTTCGAGGATCATGCCGGGCTGCAAGTCGGTGAGCGTTTCCACGCCGTCTTGAAACGTGGCCGTGGTGAATTCCGGACGCGGATCGCGACCGGGCTTTTCCAGCTCTTTCAAAATATCGGTGACGGTCGGCAAGCCGAACTTGTCGTCCGCATATTTTTCCGCGCGCAGGCTCTTCAATAGCTTGGCGTCACCCATCAGCGACTTCACGTCTTTCTGAATGTCGGCAAGAATTTTTTCCACCAACGGGTAGGCTTCTGGGTGCACCGCCGAAGCGTCAAGCGGGCTTTCGCCGTTCGGGATCCGCAAAAATCCCGCTGCCTGCTCGAATGCTTTGTCGCCGAGGCGAGGCACTTTTTTCAGCGCAGCGCGGCTGGCGAATGCGCCGTGCGTGTTGCGGTGATTGACGATGTTAGCCGCGACCGAGGACGTCAAACCAGACACCCGTGCGAGTAGCGCTGCCGAAGCGGTGTTGACATCAACGCCGACGGCATTCACGCAGTCTTCCACCACCGCATCTAGCGAGCGCGCCAGTTGCGATTGATTCAGATCGTGCTGATACTGGCCGACGCCGATCGACTTTGGATCGATCTTCACCAACTCTGCGAGCGGATCTTGCAAGCGCCGTGCAATCGACACCGCACCGCGTAGCGAGACGTCGAGATCGGGCAATTCCTTTGACGCAAACTCAGACGCCGAATAAACCGACGCCCCTGCCTCAGACACCACAATCTTGGTGATCTTTTTGGTCGGCGCAACCCTGACCATGTTCTTGATCAAATCCGCGGCGAGCTTGTCGGTCTCACGCGACGCCGTGCCGTTGCCGATTGAAATTAAATCAACGTTGTGCTTCATCGCCAGCGCACCGAGTACCGCGAGTGAGCCATCCCAATCGCGGCGCGGCTCGTGCGGGTAAATGGTGGCGGTATCAACAACTTGTCCGGTGTTGTCCACCACTGCGACTTTGACGCCGGTGCGGATGCCGGGGTCGAGCCCCATGGTGGCGCGCTGGCCCGCCGGTGCGGCCAGCAACAAGTCTTTCAGGTTGCGCGCGAACACGCTGATCGCTTCGGTCTCGGCGCGTTCGCGCAGGTTCGACATCAATTCGGTTTCGAGGTGCATCGACAGCTTGATGCGCCACGTCCAACGCACCACTTCATTGAGCCATTTATCGGCAGGCCGCGATTTGTTGGCGATCTTGGCGAATCCGGCAACCATGTCTTCTACCGGATTGAATGGTGCCGCCCAAGTTGGCTTCTCTTCTTCGCTATCAAGGCGCAGTGCCACCGTCAGCACACCTTCGTTGCGACCACGGAACAGCGCCAACGCGCGATGGGAGGGAATTGTTTTCAGCGTCTCTGAGTAGGAGAAGTAGTCGGAGAACTTAGCGCCTTTGTCGCCCTGCCCCTCGATCAGGCGGGATTCGACCACGCCGTGCGCCAACAAGTAATCGCGCACGCGGCCGATCAAACCCGCGTGCTCCGAGAAGCGCTCCATCAAAATTTGCTTGGCACCTTCGAGCGCGGCCTTGGTGTCCACCACGGCCGTGTCTTTCTCGGCGGTCTTCGGTTCAGCGGAAAGATACTTCTGCGCCTCAACCTCCGGCGTCAACAACGGATCGGCCAGCAGCGCCTCGGCCAACGGTTCCAGACCAGCCTCGCGGGCGATCATCGCCTTGGTGCGGCGCTTGGGCTTGTAGGGCAGGTACAAATCTTCCAGCGTGGTTTTGTCTTCGGCGTTGATGATGGCCGCCTCGAGCGCGGGCGTCATTTTTTCTTGTGTCGTGATGCTTTCAAGAATCGCGGCGCGGCGCGCTTCCAGTTCGCGCAAATAGCGCAAACGTTCTTCGAGCAAACGAAGCTGAATGTCGTCAAGTCCGCCAGTTGCCTCCTTACGATAGCGCGCGATGAACGGTACGGTTGCACCTTCGTCCAGGAGGGCGATGGCGGCGGCGATTTGATTGGCGTGAGCAGAAACTTCGTTGGCGAGGCGCGACTGAATCGAAGGTAGCATGGGGGGAGGCGCGGAAAAATAAACGGGAGCGCGGATTCTACGTGGTTCGTCGGCCTTGGTGACGCACGTGCGGCGGTCTTTGCGGGCTTGACGCGACGACTATTGGCAACGCCGTGAGGCGTCGCGCGAGCAGCGCAACCCCTCCCGTGCGTTTATGCGAGACTGCAAATATGAATCAATTTGAGCGCTTCTATCGACTCGACAAGATCATTCGCGCCCACCGCCTGCCGGTGCCGCGAAAAGTGCTGGAACAGAAGCTGGAAGTCTCGCGGGCCACCATGCAGCGCTTAATCAATGATCTGCGCGGCTACGGCGCACCGCTTGAATACGACCGCGAACGGAACGGCTGGCAGTACAAGCCCGATGTGGCGTTTGAGCTACCTGGGCTCTGGTTTTCTCATAGCGAGTTGGTGGCGTTGATGACCGCGCATGAGTTACTCGCAAATGCCGAACCGAGCCTGCTGAGCGAGGCGCTTTCGCCACTACGCGAAAAAATCGACGCGCTAATGGCCGCCGAACACCTCGGTGCGGGCGAGCTACCCAAACGGGTCCGCATCATCCGCGTGGCAGGACGCGGGCCGGGCTTGTGTTTTGCATCGGCGGCGAAAGCCTTGGTCGAGCGCAAGCAGTTGCAGTTCGACTATCACGCACGTACAACCAGCGCCGATAGCAGTCGCACCGTTTCACCGCAGCGCCTCACCCACTATCGCGACAATTGGTACCTCGATGCATGGTGTCACGAACGCAAAGCCTTGCGCAGCTTTGCGCTTGAGAGAGTGGCAAACGCGCGCGTGAGCGAGAAGCCCGCGCGCGAAATCGCCACCAAAAAATTGCACGATCACTTTGCCACTGCCTACGGCATTTTCGCGGGCAAACCCATCGCCACGGCACGCCTCATTTTCAGCGCGCACCGTGCGCAATGGGTGGCCGAAGAAATGTGGCATCCAGCGCAGCAGGGCATATTCCTTCCCGACGGGCGCTACCAGCTCGACATTCCCTACTCGCATTCGCGTGAGCTGCTCATGGACATTTTGAAGAACGGCGCGGAAGTGGAAATCATCGCGCCAGAATCCCTGCGCAACGAAGCGATTGCGCAGCTCACCGCAGCGCTAAAGAAATATGAAAATGCCTGAAACGCCGCACCGGTGCTAGTGTTTGGCGGCGTCGCCGATTGATGCAGTAGCCAGAGTAGAGTGTTGCGAACGAAAGGATTCACCATGCTGCGACGCGAATTTTTTGGCTCATTGACCTTGCTCGGTGCAGCATTCGGCATCACTACACTGCCGGCTAGTGAGGCGCCGAAGACTGGGCTTAGAGCCTCACTTGGTACAGATGCGGCCTCGCGGGTGCTGCTCCTCCAAACCTGCGCAGTCGCCGGCTTTCAATATCACCACGGCGAAGCGGTGTGGAGCCAGCTCGCCCCCGCGCAGCGCCTCGATCTAGTGCGCGAGCCCGGCAACCCGCATGACGCTAGCGCAGTGCGCGTGGAATGGTGTGGCCGGCAAATTGGCTACGTGCCGCGTAGCGAGAACGCGGTGGTTGCTGGGTTACTGGATCGCGGCGAGCGCGTTAGTGCGCAGGTTGCGAAAGTGCCGCGTGACGATGATCCTTGGAAGCGGGTGCGGTTGGAGATTTGGGTGGGAGCGTGAGGGATATTCCGTTTATTGCGCACTACCGAAACCACGATCGTGAGCCGCAAGCTCTCGTAACGCACCTGCTTGGTGTCGGAAGCAAGTCGAGGCTGCTCGCCAAGAAATTAAACTTGGAGTCCCAGGGCGAGTTAATCGGCCTTCTGCACGACTTAGGGAAATACAGCCAAGCATTTCAGGCCTACATCAAATCTGCCGTCGGCTTGCTTAATCAGGATGAGGACGAAGAGTTTGTTGACGCTGCGGGATTGAGGGGCAAAATCGACCACTCAAGTGCTGGCGCGCAGTTGATTTGGAGTGAACTCTCGAAGCAAGGACAACATGGCCAGATTGTTGGCCAAATCCTCTCGCTATGTATTGCCTCCCACCATTCCGGCCTAATTGATTGCCTGTCGGCAGATACGAGCAGCCTCGGTGTCGATGTGTTCAGTCGACGAATGAACAAGGGCACTGAGCGCACCCATCTACAGGAGGCACTTGCAAACGCGGACGTGGCGATTCTTTCTCGCGTTAAGGATCTAAGCAGCGAGCCGGACATGCTTCAAGCGATGCAGGCCGCGCTCTCGAATATCGTGCGATTCGCACCGATCAAAGATGACAAAAGCATCGTGGTGCAGCAGCAATTTGGTCTTCTGGTTCGCTTTCTTTTCAGTTGCCTGATCGACGCAGACCGCATTGACTCTGCTGATTTTGAGAGTCCCAAAGCGGCGAAACTGAGAATGAATGGTCGCTACGCCGGGTGGGATGTTTTGTGCTGCCGACTGGAACAGCATCTCGCGGAACTCATTCCTTGCATGTCGATCGATCACCTGCGGCAGGACATTTCCAACCACTGCCAAAATGCCGCATCGCGTGCCAAAGGCACCTACACATTGACGGTGCCTACTGGTGGCGGGAAAACTCTCGCCAGCCTGCGTTTCGCACTGCACCACGCGAAGCTACACAAAATGGATCGAGTGATTTACGTCATTCCGTTCACGTCGATCATCGACCAGAACGCCGATGTAACACGAAAAATTCTGGAGCCTGAAGGAATAACACCGGGAAGCGTGGTTCTCGAACACCATTCCAATCTCACGCCGGAAGAGCAGAGTTGGCGCGGAAAAATTTTGTCGGAAAACTGGGACGCGCCAATTGTCTATACGACAACCGTGCAATTTCTTGAAACGCTCTTTGGCGCTGGGACACGCGGCGCGCGCCGCATGCACCAGCTGGCAAATGCTGTCCTCATCTTCGACGAAATCCAGTCACTGCCAATAAACTGTGTGCACCTGTTTAGCAACGCCATCAACTTCTTGGTCGAGCAATGTGGGAGCACCGTTGTCCTGTGTACTGCCACCCAGCCGCTACTCAATCAGGTCGATTCCAAGAAAGGTGCTATCAGAGTGCCTCACGGCAACGAACTTATACCGAATGTGAAAGGGCTGTTCGATAAGCTACAGCGGGTCGAGGTAAAAAATGAACGGAAGCCCGGTGGCTGGACAGATGGCGATATTGCGACTCTGGCTCTAGATGAAACCCGTCGCGCCGCAAGCTGTTTGGTTATTGTCAATACCAAGAACGCCGCGCAAACACTGTATCGCTTGTGCAAAGACCAGCAAGACGTCTCGCTTTACCACCTGAGCACAAGCATGTGCCCAGCACACCGACGAGCAATATTGTCTGAGATTCGGGAACGATTAGAAAATCGATCTCCTGTGCTTTGCTTTAGCACGCAACTTATCGAAGCCGGGGTGGATGTCGATTTTGGCGCTGTCATTCGCTTTGCCGCAGGGCTGGATTCAATCGCACAGGCCGCTGGGCGGTGCAATCGGAATGGTCGCCAAGAAATCGGGCGCGTCCATGTTATCAACCCAAAAGACGAAAATTTGGACATGCTGCCGGACATCCGAGTCGGACGGGACAAGGCTGAACGCGTGCTGGACGAGTACGAGGCTGATCCGAAACAATTTGACCATGATCGAATCGGGCTAGAAGCGATGAAGCGGTATTACGCGTACTATTTTTTTGATCGGCAGAATGAGATGGATTACCCACTTTCAGCCAAATCCATCGGACACGACGACACGCTGCTCAACTTGCTGTCTAGCAATACCTTGTCCGTTTCGGAACATGGCAAGCGAAATGGGAGTGCGCCAAATATCTACCTGCGTCAATCCTTCATGGCAGCGGCGAAGGCGTTCAAGGCCATTGACGCACCTACGCAAGGCGTTATCGTTCAGTATGGCAAGGATGGGCAATCAATCGTCGCCGATCTCTGTGGAGCTTACATGCCCGATAAAGAGCACGACCTGCTGCGCCGTGCGCAACAATTCACCGTCAATGTCTTTCCGAACGTTCTGAAACGTTTGACAGCCGCAGGCGCGGTGCGAGAAATACAAGAGGGAACGGGTATTTTGTATCTTGATTCCCGTTACTACAGCGACGAGTTTGGACTGAGCGAAACACCAGTGAAAAATATGGAGGTTCTTTGTGTCTCACAACAACAGCATTGAATTCAAAGTATGGAGTCGCCATGCGCTGTTCACCGATCCATTGACCCGCATCGGTGGCGAGAAGTGCTCGTATCACATACCCACCTACGAAGCGCTCAAGGGAATCGCCAAATCAATTTACTGGAAGCCAACCTTTATCTGGGTCATTGATGAAGTTCGCGTGATGAAACGCATCCGTACACAAACCAAGGGAACCAAGCCTTTGGAATTTGGTGGCGGTAACTCGTTGGCCATATACACGTTCCTGGCTGATGTGGAATACCAAGTGCGCGCCCATTTTGAGTGGAACGAACATCGTCCGGAGTTAGCAGCCGACCAGAATGAAGCCAAGCATCATATCGTCGCCAAACGCATGCTGGAACGCGGTGGACGGCAGGACATTTTTCTGGGCACGCGAGATTGCCAAGGGTATGTCGAGCCGTGCACATTCGGTGCGGGGACCAGTCCTTACGATGGTGAAGGCGAATTGGCTTTTGGGTTGATGTTCCATGGTTTCGACTATCCCGACGAGATTGGCGAAGACAAGCTCTATGCGCGCTTTTGTCGCCCAACGATGATTGACGGAAAAATTAAATTTGATCGTCCGCAGGATTGCAAGATACGTAAGTTTGTTCGCGAAATGAGCGCTAAGAAATTCGATAGGGAGCGCAATCTGCTCGGCGTAGAAGGCGAAGTAGCACGGCTGGAGGATTGACATGAGCTGGATTCAGAAACTTTATGAGACGTACGAGCACTGCAAGGGGCACGAGCCACCAGGCTCAGTGCGTCTTATGCCGATCAGCCATACGTCGCAACAAGCGCATATCGAGATCACGCTTGATGCTCTTGGCAATTTCAAAGGCGCACGGATTATTCAGAAGGAAGAGACGGTTATTCCTGCAACTGAGGAATCAGCGGGGAGGTCAGGCAGCAAGGCTCCGCCACACCCACTTTGCGACAAGGTGCGATATTGCGCAGGGGATTACGCTTCAGAGAAATATGGGGGGGCGAAATTTTCGTTTTTCGATGACATAACCGAGAAGAAGGGTAAAAAAGTCTCAAAAGGATATGAGAGCCGACTATCCGCATGGTGTGCCTCCAAATTCGCACACCCCAAGGCCAATGCAGTGCTTACATACGTCCGCAAACGGTGTGTTGTGTCTGACCTGATTCGGGAAAATATTTTGCATGGCGGAACAGATGGAAAATTACTTACCAAATGGCCCGAAGATGAAAAAGACTCTCCCGACATTTTTCGTATTCTTACCGCCGACAAGGGGAAGCGAGACCAAGGGGATGCTTTCATTCGCTGGCATGTCAGGGAAGGCAGTGACCCGTGCACTGCGGTTTGGGAAGACTCCGCGTTACAGGATGCATGGGGATCGTTTGATGCCAGCACCAAGGCATTAAAAGGGCTGTGTATGGTTACCGGAGATAGCTCAGCAGCGCTCGCCGCGAACCACCCTAAACGAATCCGTCATGCAGGCGATGGCGCTAAGCTCATTAGTGCCAACGACAGTTCAGGCTATACCTTCCGCGGCCGATTTACCGATGACACTGGTCGGCAGGCCTGTGGGGTCAGCTATGAAGTTACACAGAAAGCCCATATCGCTTTGCGTTGGCTGATTGATCGACAGTCATACAAAAATGGCGATCAGGTGATCGTCACTTGGTCGGTTGCGGGCAAGCCCGTGCCCGATCCATTCAAGGACTCACTCTCGCTTTTTCTCGGTAGCGAGAAAGCAACCCAGACGGCTACAGAAATCGAGCACCCTAGTGTCGGCGATGTTGGTCAGGCATTCGCCATTAGATTACGCAAAGCAATAGCGGGCTACAGCGCGAAGCTTGATCCCAATGAAGACATCGTTGTCATGGGGCTGGACTCCGCCACGCCGGGGCGTATGGCTATCACCTTCTACCGCGAACTTAGGGGTTCAGATTTTCTGAGCCGAGTACAGAGTTGGCATGAGCAACACGCATGGCTTCAGAACTTTGGTAAAGACTCAAAATTTGTTGGCGCACCTGCTCCGCGAGACATAGCTGAAGCGGCGTTTGGTCGCAGACTCGACAGCAATTTGCTCAAGGCTACTGTAGAGCGGCTACTGCCCTGCATATTTGATAGTCAATCATTGCCGCGTGATTTAGTGGAATCCGTCGTGCGCAGAACCTGCAACCGCGTTTCCTTTGACAGGGATAAAAGCGGAAAACAGTGGGAGTGGGAAAAATATCTGGGCATTGCATGTGCCCTTTTTAGAGGCGCATACAAAGAAAAGGAATATCAAATGACATTAGAGACCGACAGGACAACGAGGGATTATCTTTATGGCCGTCTGCTGTCCATCGCCGAGCATATCGAGGGCCGGGCACTATTTGTGGCTGACGAAAAACGCGAAACAACTGCGGCAAAGCTGATGCAGCGCTTCGCGGACCGACCCTGCAGCACCTGGCGAACTATTGAACTCGCGCTCACGCCCTACAAGGCTCGACTACTCGCAAAACGTCCTCCCTTCTTATATGAAATGAAGGCGCTCCTTGATGAAGTCGTCGCGAAGTTTGAAGGAGATGAATTTTTGAATGATCGAAAACTCACCGGTGAGTTTTTGTTGGGCTACCACTGCCAGCGGCAGAAGTTGAATCCGCCCAAGGCTCCGAAACCGGACGATTCCGCAACAGATGACGACACAACTGAAACCGGCAACTAATTGAGTCAAGGAGACAACAACATGAGTACGCTGCAAAACAAGATCGACTTCGCCGTAGTTCTTCGCGTTAAAAATGCCAATCCGAATGGCGACCCACTCAATGGCAATCGGCCCCGTACCAACTACGAAAACGTTGGGGAAATTACCGACGTTTGCATCAAGCGGAAAATCCGAGACCGACTGGTCGAGCGGTTCGTGACGCTTGGCGGTAAAGAAGGAAAAGCGGACGCCAAGGGGCAGGCAGTATTTGTCCAGTCAGATGACAGAAAGATCGACGACGCGACAAGCCTGCGCGATAGAGCTGAGAAATTCTTTAAGTCCATCGGAAAAACACTGGGAGCGGATGAAACGGTCAAGATCGCCAGCGCAGAATGGATTGACGTGCGTGCTTTCGGTCAGCTATTCGCACTGCCCAAAAAGAAGGGGAAAAAGAAAGAGGACGGTAGCGATGAAGAAGGCGATACCGGAATCTCTATCGGCATCCGAGGGCCAGTTACCGTACAGTCGGCATTCAGCCTTGCACCACTCGACATCACCAGTACACAGATCACAAAAAGTGTCAAC
>JAYVUH010000250.1:0-2263 GCA_043788115.1 Burkholderiales bacterium | reverse complement strand
GCGCGCGGGTCAGGAACATTGGTCGGCATTGCCAGTGTGGCCGGTTTTCGCGGTATCCCAGGCGGTGGCGCGTACTCAGCATCCAAGGCGGCCGCGATTCGTTACTGCGAAAGCTTGCGTGTTGAATTGCGTTCGTCTGGTGTCGCCGTGGTTACCATTTGCCCGGGCTACATTCGCACACCGATGACGGCCGTCAATAAATTCAAGATGCCATTCTTGATTGATGTCGACGAAGCCGCTATCCGCTTCGCAAGCGCGATTGAGGCTAAAAAGTCATTCGCCGTGATCCCGTGGACGATGGGCATTGCGGCGCGAGTCTTGCGCATCTTGCCGAACTGGTTGTACGACCGCATCTTCCAACACATGCCAAGAAAGCCAAGATGAATTTGCGAAGCAAATTCATCGCAGTCCCCGTGAAGACGGGGACCCAAGTTCACCTTCACATGCGAAGCAAATTCATCGCAGTCCCCGTGAAGACGGGGACCCAAGTTCACACAATCACGCGGAGCGGCATGACCGAAGTCCCCGTCCCCGACTCAACCATTCGAGGGAAGATTCCGACGCAGACCCAAGGTCAGGACCTCCCCCTTTGCAAAAGAGCCTGTCCTGAGCCTGCCGAAGGAGGGATTGAGGGGGATTGAAGGTAGTGACCAACCGGAAAGCACCAAGTTTTGGACAACGACAATCCCTCCCAACCTCCCTTTCCAAAGGGAGGGGTTGATCGTTCCCTCATGAGCAAAGAATCACCAAGACTGGACGACCCGTCAGCTACCTGACCACACTCCTCATTCGATTTCTAATTCATTGGTGCATTAGTGATTCAAATTCAACACCAGTAGCCTGCAAGAAGCGCAGCGTATTGCAGGGCAGTCACCACACAAGCACCGTCCCGCATTGCGCTACGCTCCATGGCGGGCTACTCCGTTAATAAATGATTAATGGTTTGGAAATGGAATCAAACCTTTCTTTTCACGCCGTTCCCCTCACACGTCCTCAAGATGTCTCTCCTCATCTCCCGCCGCGACTTAAACTTTCTAGTCTACGAATGGCTCGATGCCATGGCGCTCACCAAGCGTGATCGCTATGCGCAGCACGACCGTGAGACTTTTGATGCGGTGATGGACACGGCCGAGAAAGTCGCGACTGATTTTTTCGCACCGCACAGCCGCAAGAGTGACTTGAACGAGCCGACCTTCGACGGCACCCGCATAACCATCATCCCGGAGGTAAGGGCGGCGCTCGAGGGCTTCAATGCGGCCGGGTTGATCACCGCGTCGTTTGACGAAGCGTTGGGCGGGATGCAACTACCAATGGTGGTTTACAACGCGATGATGTCGGTCTTCACTGCCGCCAATGCCGGGACGACGGCGTATCCGTTTCTGACAACGGCGAACGCAAATTTAATCTTGGCGCACGGCACCCCGGTGCAAATTGACACTTATGTGAGGCCGATGCTCGCCGGGCGTTTTTTTGGCACCATGTGTCTCTCCGAACCGCAGGCTGGCTCGTCGTTGTCTGATCTCAAGACACGCGCCGAGCCGCAGGCGGACGGCACTTATCGTTTATTCGGCAACAAGATGTGGATTTCTGCCGGCGAGCACGAGTTGTCGGAGAACATCATTCACTTGGTGCTGGCGCGCCTGCCCGATGCGCCGCCCGGCGTGAAGGGTATTTCACTCTTTATCGTACCAAAATTTCTGGTGGGTGAACACGGCGCGATTGGTGATCGCAACGACGTCGTACTGGCCGGCTTGAATCACAAAATGGGTTATCGCGGCACCACCAACTGCCTGCTCAACTTCGGCGAAGGCAAACACACGCCGAACGGCAAAGCAGGTGCGGTCGGTTACTTGATCGGTGAAGCCAACAAAGGCCTCGCATGCATGTTTCATATGATGAACGAAGCACGTATCGGCGTCGGCCTCGGCGCCACCGTCATCGGCTACACCGGCTATCTGCATTCGCTCGACTACGCGAAGACGAGGCCACAGGGCCGGCACGCGCTGGACAAGAATCCCGAGAGTCCGCAACTCAATATCATCGAACACGCTGACGTTCGCCGCATGTTGTTGGCGCAAAAATCCTACGTTGAAGGCGCGCTGGCGCTCAATCTCTATTGCGCGAAATTAGTGGATGAAGAACGATGCGCCGCTGACGAGCAAACACGCAAGGACCTGACGCTACTGCTCGACATCCTCACGCCGATTGCCAAAAGCTGGCCATCACAGTGGTGCCTCGAAGCCAACTCGTTGGCGATTCAAGT
>JAYVUH010000249.1:0-9767 GCA_043788115.1 Burkholderiales bacterium | reverse complement strand
TCAACTCGTATGTCCGCCCCGTCGTTTCCCGCTACATCGCCAACCTGCATCGCGAACTGGATGCGCAGATGCCCGGCGTCAAGTTGCATATTCTGCGGTCCGATGGCGGGCTCGCTTCGGTCGAAGCATCCACCAACAATCCGGTAAATCTGCTCATGAGCGGCCCCGCAGGCGGCGTTTCGGGAGCACTGTGGATTGCACGCCAATCCGGGTTCAAGAATCTTCTGACATTCGATATGGGAGGCACATCCACTGATGTCGCGCTGATCCAAAATGAGGTCGCGCAGACCAGGCGTGAGACACGTGTCGCCGACGTAACGGTGAGGGCGCCATCGATTGACGTGCGTACGGTCGGCGCGGGTGGCGGCTCCATTGCCTACGTTCCTGAATTAACCAAAGCGCTGAGGGTTGGGCCGCAGAGTGCGGGCGCCGATCCCGGGCCGGCAGCGTACATGAAGGGTGGCGACAAGCCAACGGTAACCGATGCCATCGCCGTTCTGGGCTACCTTCCCGTTTCCGCAAGGCTAGGCGGGGAGATGAAGATAGACAAGTCGCTCGCCGAAAAAGCGGTCGCCACGATTGCCGAACCGCTGGGCAAGTCGATCAAGGAAGCCGCCGAAGGCATCATCAACATCGTCAATGAGAACATGTTCGGCGCGCTACGTCTGGTGTCCATTGAGCAGGGCTATGATCCGCGGGACTTTGCGCTGATCGCGTTTGGCGGCGCCGGCCCATTGCATGCCAACGCGCTGGGCAAACTCATGGGTTCGTGGCCGGTGATCATTCCGCCGGCACCCGGCGTCCTCTGCGCTTACGGTGACGCGACCACCAGACTTCGCGACGAAGCCTCGCGTACCTTTGTGCGCAGATTCACCGAAACGTCCGATGCTGAGGTGCTCGGCATGCTCGCCGATCTCGAATCCATCGCACGCCAGACGATGATTGCCGAAGGCGTGACGAAGGAAAAACAAACCACCGAATATCAGATCGATCTGCGTTATCGCGGACAGGGCATGCGCCTGACCATCAGCCTTACGCACGATGAGTTCAAAGAGAAGGGACTGGCAAATGTAGCTAAGCGCTTCGACGACATGCACACGCAACTATTTACGTTTGCGCTCGATGCGCCTCACGAAGTGGTGAACCTGCGCGCAGTGGTGCAAGGCCCCGAAACGCTGGTCAAGGCCGAGCAGCTCAAACGCGGTGGCGCGGACGCTTCCGCCGCGGTCGTTGAGCAGTCAACCGTGTTCGTCGATGGTGCGGATCAGCCGGCAAAAATTTATGATCGCGCCAAATTGCTGGCCGGCAACACAATTCCCGGCCCCGCAATTGTCTGCCAGATGGACGCGACCACTCTGATTCTGCCGGGATACACGGGAGAAGTGGATGGCGTCGGCAATATTCTGATTCGCCCGAACGCCTAATCATCTACCTGTCTGAACAGCAACGACGAGGATCCATCATGCCAGCGACCATTGTTCAAACCAACAAACTGCCGTTCAAGCAAGTCAAACTCGACTCCATTGTCCTCGATATCATCGAGAATGCGCTGCGAAATGCGAGGGCGGAAATGGATGCAGTGCTGTTCCGCACCGCCATGTCGCCGGGCATCCGCGAGCAACATGATGCGTTTCCGATGATCGCCAACAACGAGGGAAAGATGGTGGTTGGTCAATTCGGCTCCTTTATTCATGGGTTCTGCCAAGGGTATGAAGGCGCCATTGAGGAGGGTGATGTATTCCTGACCAACGATCCGTATTCGTGCAATGGCGCGGTGAGCCATCTGCCGGATTGGTTGACCTTGATGCCGATATTTCACGACGGACGCATCGTGAGTTGGGCAGCCATGTTTGGCCACATGACCGATATTGGCGGCAAAGTGCCGGGTAGCCTGCCAACGGACGCAGCGCAGATTTTTGAAGAAGGATTCCAGATCCCGCCGATCAAATTGATCCGCAAGGGTGAAATGAATCGCGAAGTGCTGGAGATGATTTTGCGCAATTGCCGCATGCCCGAGTGGAACCGCTCTGACCTGAACGCGATCATCGCGGCGCTGCGATTGGCCGAGCGCAGAGTGCAGGAAATCGTTGATCGGTTTGGTGTCGATAATTACATCGCGGCAATGCACGAGATGCTCGATCGCAACAAGCGCGCCATGAGTGCCATCATCAAGATGGTGGTGCCGGAGAAGAAACAATATTTCGAGGATTACATCGACGACGATGGTCTTGGCATGGGGCCCTACAAAATCGCCTGTAGCCTATGGCGCGTGGGGGATGTCGCGCACTTCGATTTCGAGGGGACGGATCCGCAATCGATCAGCTCGGTGAACTTCTACCTCAATGAAGAAATGTTCAAAATGTTTCTGGGGGCATTCTTTATCAATCTTTTCGATCCACAGATTCTTTTCAACGATGGCTTTTACGAGCTTGTGGACGTGCGCATTCCTGATGGATGCATTCTGAAGCCCAAGCGCCCGGCTGCGCTCTCCTGCCGAACCCATCTGCTTGGCCGAATCTTCGACGTGATGGGCGGGCTGCTGGGGCAAGGAGCACCGGAGGCGCTGAATGCGGCGGGATTTTCCGACAGCCCACATCTCATGTATTCGGGTTACGACCGTAACGGTGATTGGTATCAGCTATTTCAGATCGGCTTTGGCGGTATTCCCGGACGTCCTTCGGGCGATGGTCCGGACGGGCACTCGTTGTGGCCGTCATTTACCAATGTCCCGAACGAATTCCTGGAAAGCTATTTTCCGCTGCGCATCATGAAATATGAATCGATTGCAGATTCGGGCGGAGCCGGCCAGCATCGGGGCGGCAACGGTGTTTGTACTGCGTATGAATTCCTTGAAACCGGGGAAATCTCCATTCATGATGATCGCTGGCTGACCTACCCTTGGGGCGTCAATGCCGGCCTTCCCGGTGGGCGAAGCTCCAAGCTCCTGGTGCGCAAAGACGGTTCCCAATCCTGGCTTCCCTCAAAGTGCGACCGGGTGAAAGTAGTCGAAGGCGACATCCTTTACTACAACACCTGGGGCGGTGGCGGTTGGGGCGATCCCCTCAAGCGTCCGGCGGAAAAAGTCGCGCAGGATTGTGAGCGAGGTCTGGTCACAGTGGAGGGTGCGCGGCGCTATGGCGTCGTGGTGAACGCCGAATTTGTGCTCGACGTCGGCGCAACCGAAGCCTTGCGCAAAAAAATGGGGGCCGAGCGCAAGGAGACATCGCTCTTCAATCGCGGCGGTACCATTGCGGAACTCAAGGCGCGCTGCAAGCAAGAAACCACATTTGATCCTCCGCGCACGCCGGTGTTCGCTAACTGGATGCGCGCAAAGGCCGCTGTTTGATCATGTCCAACCGCGTCATGATCAACGAGGTGAGTCCGCGCGATGGACTACAGAATCAGGTCACGCATTTGACCCTCGCCGAAAAGCTTGAGCTTATCGATGCGCTGGTAGGCGCCGGGATAAAAGCGATTGAAGCGACCAGTTTTGTATCCCCCAAGGCGGTACCTCAATTGGCGGATGCGGATCTGCTGTTCGCCAAGTTGCCCTGCCGCGACCAAGTAAATTATTCGGCGCTGGTGCCCAACGCACGGGGACTCGAGCGCGCCTTGATCGCGGGCGTTCAAGAAATTGCAGTGGTACTCTCGGCGACCGACACCATGAATCGGCGCAACATCAATAAGTCGCTGGCCGAGACCCGGCGTGCTTGCTCAGAAGTGATCGCCGCGGCCGGCGACCGTGGCATCAGAAAAAAAGCCTATGTCGCCGTCGCATTTACCTGTCCCTTCGAGGGCAAGGTGGCCCCTGATCTCGTCATTGAGCTCGCAAAAGAAATGTTCGATCACGGTGCCGACGAAGTGGTGATTGCCGACACCATCGGTGCCGCCAATCCGCGCGAGGTTCATGAATTGCTGGGCGACTGCGTGACAAATTTTGGCGCGCGACGAATGGCGGCACACTTTCACGACACCCGCGGTTTTGCGCTCGCCAATGCATGGGCTGCACTGTCCGTCGGCATTCGACACTTTGATACCAGCGTCGGCGGCCTCGGAGGGTGCCCGTTTGCACCCGGGGCAGCAGGAAACATGGCGACGGAGGATTTCGTACTGATGGCCGAGCAATGCGGATTTGAAACGGGAATCAACGTCCCGGCGCTTCGCGCTGCGGTGGTGCTCGCGGAGCGGTTGACGAAAAGGCCGCTAGGCGGAAGAACAACCGCCTGGCTTAAGTCACAAGACTTGAAACTGCAGCAGCAACGCGAGCGCGTGAGTGCGCATTGAAGGCTAAGCAGCGGACGATTGATTGGCAGAGTTGTCTTGACCCGCTCGTCACTCGACAGTTTTGGTGCGTTCGCGCGCCGGCGTATTGATCCATCTTGTTTCAACCCGCATTAATTTACAAGGAGACTGACCATGCGATTCACCAAAACTATCTTGGCAAGTTCCATCGCGACGATCGCAATGCCGTTCACGCCCAGCCATGCGCAGACCCCGCCCACGACAGATGCCGCCGACAAGGTTGACGAGATCGTTGTGACGGCGCGCCGGGTAAACGAAGTACTTTCCCGCGTTCCCGCGTCGATCACGGCGATTTCTGCGGACACGATTGACAAAACCGGTATCAAGAACGCGCAGGACTTTGTGCAGCTCACGCCCGGTGTCACCATCGTCACCGGTTCCGCCGAGGCAGGTGACACGCAAATCAATATCCGCGGGCTCAATGGTGCTCGCGACGCGGAAAGCTCGGTGGCGTTGGTGGTCGATGGCATTCTGAAAACCAACTCGGCGGCGATCAACCAGCGGCAGGGCACGCTGCGGCAGATTGAAATTCTCAAAGGTCCACAAGGTGCGCTGTACGGTCGCAATGCTGCGGCTGGCGCGATCGTGATTCAGACCTTGAAACCGGGCGGTACAGCCGAGGGCGGAATCAAAGCGAGCTATGCGAACCACAAAACATTTGCGGGTGATGGCTATTACGCCGCTCCGATCAAGGATGGCGTCGGTTTTGTGCTGTCGGGCGATTATCGCAAGACCGATGGCTTCTACAAAAACGTATTTCTCAACCAAAACGTAGTCGACAATCAGGAATCGGGGAACATTGAGGGCCGCTTGCTTGCCGACCTTGATGGTTCCACCACACTTGACGCCAAGCTCCATTTTGGAAAGTTGCGCGGCGCGTCAATTAACTTCAACAGCTCGTTCCACCTGCCTAATTTTGCGGCGGTCAACCCGGCATTTTTCGAGGACGTCAACAAACATCCATTCAACTACTACGGCAATATCGTGCCGACGAACGGCCAGCGGACCTCGGAGGTGTCGGTCAAAGTCGACCACGATTTCAGTACCGTGACGATGACGGCGTGGGCGGCCTACAGCAACATCAAGAATGACCTCACCGCTGACGGAACTTCGGCCGATTTCGCGCGCTATATCTCTCCCGCGCTGGGTGCGCCGAGCAATCCGACCAACATTGCCGTACAGAACAAGTGTTTTTCGTCCACGGCCGCGTTGACGGGTTTCAATCTCAACCAGCCCGGGTTTGTCGGGGCGATTCCCGTTCCGTTTATATTTGCACCGACAAATGGCTCGACCTTCGGCGCGTACTCACCCACCACCTGTGACGGCACACAGTATCAAAAGCGCGACCAGAAAGATTTCAGTGCAGAAGTGCGGTTCGCTTCGAAGGGCGATGGCCCACTCAGCTGGCAGGCCGGCACCTATTACCTGAACATTGACCGCGAGGTTGGCGTCAGCCTCGGCGCGGACTTGGGCTTCGGTGTCACCAAACAACTCTACAACGCGCCGGGTTCGAACAATCCGACTTCGCAGTTGTTTGCCGACAACTTCAAGACGGATGTCTACGCCTTCTTCGGTTCGCTTGACTATAAGGTAAGCGAGAGCGTTCAGGTCAGCGGGGCGCTGCGTTACGATAGCGAGCGCCGCAAGGTCCACAACCTAGTCCCAGTTGCCACCGACCCGATCACAGGTGGCCCGATCAATCCGGGGCAAGCCTTCGGTGCGATCAGCGATAAGGCGGCAACGTTTAACCAGGTTCAGCCCAAGCTGACCTACCGCTGGGAATTTGCGCCGAAGGCCAGCGTTTACGGCAACTGGGGCGTGGGATTCAAGTCAGGTGGCTTCAATAACCAAGGCTCTGCGGCCATCGTGAAACAGAATTTCAACACCGCACCTACCGCCAGCAATCCGACCACCATTGTCGCTGGTGTGACGATCAACGATCAGTATCGCAAGGAGAAATCGAGCGCGTTTGAGGTGGGCCTGCGTGGAACGGTGGGGCCGGTAGCCTATGACTTGGCCGGTTTCTACACGCGCGTGACCGACATGCAGTTTTTCGAGTTCTTCGTTGGTTCGTTCGGCCTGCTGCGCGTAGTCGGCAACATCGACAAGATCGATCTGAAGGGCGCGGAACTCAATCTGAGCACCAAGATTACCAAGGGCTGGTCGGTGTTTGCTTCCTACAACGTTACCGATTCCGAGATCAAGGCAAATAGCTCGCGCCCCTATACGGTCGGCAACAAATCTCCTTACACGGCAGACTACACGGTCAACGTCGGTACGCAGTTTGAAATGCCCGTTGCCGATGGCCTGAATGCCGTTTTGCGTACGGACTATCGCCTCACAGGGCCGACCTACTTCCACACGGTTCAAAACACGTCTGGCGCCAACGACCGGCCGACGCTGTTCAGTGGTTTGCTGCCTATCTCGGCGCTGGCACTTCCCGCAGCGGTAGGCAATGCCCGCTATAACGTCTCGCGCCGCGATTCGTTTGGTCTGCTCGACCTGCGCGTGGGCGTGGAGAGCAAGGTTTGGAAGGTAACCCTGTTCGCCAACAATCTTCTCGACAAGAAGTATCTTAGCGAAGTGATCCCGGCGATTGAGTTTGGCGGATCGTTTATCTCGCCTGGGGCGCGGCGGACCGTAGGTGTGGAGGGAAGCTACAAATTCTGATGCCGGGCAGGGAGCCCGGAGTGGGCTCCCTTTTCTAAGGAATCAAGATGGCGATTTTGCCCAACACTACCGTTCGCTTGGGTGCGAAGCCTGCCCTGATCATCGTCGACGCTACTCTTGGCTTTACGGACCCCAGTTCGCCGTTAGGGTGCCCGAGCGATTTGGAGATTGGCGCCATTGAGCGCCTCCTGAAAGTCTTTCGCACCCGCGGTTTTCCGGTGGTGTTCACGACGACTTTCTACAGCCACAAAGCAGAGGCCAGTATTTTTCGAGAGAAGCTGCCCTCGTTGAACGAGCTGGTCGCGGGAAGCAAATTGGCAGCGATAGATCCGCGCCTGGAACCCGCAATGGGCGAGGTAGTTTTGAACAAAGGACTACCCAGCGCTTTTTTTGACAGTCCTTTGCGCCAGATACTTTACAACTTGGGTGTTGACTCGGTCGTCGTCTGCGGATTCAGCACAAGCGGCTGCGTCAGGGCAACTGCGGTCGACGCGCTTCAGGCTAATTTCCGGCTGGTCGTTGTGGAGGAAGCCTGCGGTGATAGGGATCGGCAAGCGCATGCCGCCAATCTGCGCGATATTCAACTGAAGTATGGTGAAGTCGTTGGTCTTGCCACCGTGTTGGAAATGATCGACGGCTTGGCTTGAAGCGCCAATTGAGCGGTAGATCTCGCGAATCCCGAAGATTTGCATTGCGTCGCTAGCGGGCCTCTCCGCGTTCCGAATGCGTCGGTCACTACGGCGGCAACACCGACCCCGAACGCGCTTTGACCGCCGAAATGTCGGACGAATTGATCGCGCCGGACGCATTGATATCGAACTTGAAATTGGTCGCATCGGTCGTCTGCCCCGAGCGTGCTTTCACGCTGCTGATGTCGCTGGAATTTACCGAGCGCGAGTTGTTGACATCACCGATGAGAAAGCCCGCCGAGGCAGTCGCGCTGACCGCGTTGTTGACGCCGCTGAGCGAAATCGTCGCGCGGCTGCTGTTGGAAATATTGGTGACGGTAACGGTGACTTCATTGACCGTCGGCGACGTGGCAATTGCGCCAATGGCAAAGCCGCTGCCGTTGACGGCGGTCGCATTGCCTGCCACAGAAATCGGCCCGTCGAATTGAAACACGATTTGGTGGACGGCGTCGATCGTCCGCGGCTCGACCGTGACCGCGCCGGTGATCGGCTGTGTCCGGTCGATCAGCAGGTCGAATGTCCCCGCAGCGCCGTGGGTGATGCGCGATTGCACGGCCAGCAGCGAGACCGGCGGCACCACGAACACATCGACTGGCGTGAGGCGCTGAACGGTCGTACTGTCGCCCAGCCGTCCGTCGCTGTTGTAGCCCCAGCATTTCACACCGCCGCTGCCCGTGAGTGCGCACGAATGCGCCGCCCCGACCGCGACGGCGGTGACCGTTGTGCCGAGTCCGACGACATTTACGGGCGAATTGATGGTAACGGTGCTGTTGTTGCCCAATTCCCCGTATTGATTGTCCCCCCAACATCTGATACCGCCGGGCAATAGCGCACAGGAATGAATATTACCCGCCGTGACGGCACTCGCACCTGCGGCTAAACCGATGACATCGACCGGTGTCCCGCTATTGACGGGCGAATCGTGGCCCAGCACGCTCCCGGATCCCCAGCACTTGACCGCGCCGCCGACAAGGAGGGCGCAAGTGTGATAGCTTCCTGGCGCAACCGCGAGCACACCCGAGAGCGGTGTCAACATCGGGTCCGCGACAACGTCCAACGGTACGGTACTGTCCGCAAAAACGCCGTGGCCCAACTTGCCCAGAAAATCGTCACCCCAGCATTTGAGACCGCCTGCGTTGGTGACCGCGCAAGTGTGCGAATAGCCGGTCGCCACGGCGCTTACGCCGCTGGCAAGGCCGACTACATCCACCGGCACATTACGCTGCGTCTTCGTGCCGTCACCCACTTGCCCATTGAAGTTGAATCCCCAGCACTTGACGCCGCCGCCAGTGGTCAGCGCGCACGTGTGGTTACCGCCCGCTGAAATCGCGGCGATACCAGAAGCAAGACCAACAACATCGACCGGCGTCAGGCGATAGGCAGTCGCGTTGTCGCCGATCTGGCCGGACGCATTGGAGCCTCAGCATTTGACCCCGCCGCCAGCCGTTAGCGCACAGGTATGCGAGTTTCCGGCGCTAACCGACACCACACCCGACGCAAGGCCGACGACATCGACGGGTGTGGAACGCGAAAAGCTGGTACCGTCGCCCAGCGGGCCGCCTTCTCCCCAGCATTTGACGCCGCCGACGGCCGTCACGGCGCAGCTGTGGTTGCCACCGACTGCAATCTGCACGATGCCGCCCAGCGGTACTTGAGCAATGCAATTCGCGCTCGCCAGCCATAGCGCGATCTGCGCCAACACCGCCGTAGCGCGATTGAAATTTGATCGTGGTGCCTTGCTTCGCATTTCATTGCTCCCTTCGCATGGAGTGTGCGGAGGCGCGATTGCCGACCCGCGCCATTGATCGTCGATGGCCTTACCTGAGCATACGGAAACGCGACGTAAAACCGGCCATGCAGCCGCGTATCCGCGTTCAATCGCCTGATCGGCGTACCCCCAGAATTGACGGGCATTTCAGGGCAAAAACCTGAATTGCACTTCGACAGCGGACAGCTGGAAGCGAATTCAACCGAGATTTTCCATTAGAACTTTACGGAGGCGGATAGATTGGCGTAAATGTGGCGGGCAAATCAAAGGTTGTTGAAGCATCCCACAGCCCTTGCATCCACGCTCGCTGTTGCATCGCCACCGCCAGATTCAAGATG
>JAYVUH010000248.1:0-10089 GCA_043788115.1 Burkholderiales bacterium | reverse complement strand
CTTGCCAAGGATCACCGCGCCGGCATCACGCAAACGGGTGACGATGAACGCATCGCGCACTGCACGCGAGCCAACCAATGCCAGCGAGCCGGCGGTCGTTTGCATTTTATCGGCAGTGGCAATGTTGTCTTTAATCAGTACCGGAATACCGTGCAACGGTCCGCGTACCTTGCCCGCCTTGCGCTCTTTGTCGAGCTCGCGTGCGATGATCAACGCATCCGGATTGAGTTCGATGACCGAGTTGATGCGCGGTCCACTCTTGTCATAGGCCTTGATGCGTGCCAAATAGGTCCGTACCAGTGCTTGGCTTGTGGTCTTGCCGGATTGCATCGCCGCTTGTAGCGTAACCACACCGGCTTCGGCAATGTCGATGGTACCGGTCACGCTAGGTTGTGCAGGTGCGGCCATGGCCGTCTCTCCTTTGAAGGTCGCGGACGTCGCCATCGCGGCAACTAGTGTTGTTCCTAGAAACTTGCGTCGATTAATGGTCATTGGAGGACAACCTTTCTGCGGGCGACACCCGCTTTTTCGTGGCGGGCAAGTACGGATACCTCGTCGCCGGATTTCGCTTGTACGACCCACTCGACCACCGCACGGTCGGCGGTCGGCGTGGTGTCGGTCCAGAAACTCATCAGCGTGTGTTTATAAGCGCGTCCCTCGAGCTCGCCCATGTTGTCACGCGCCTTGCCACTAACCAACACGCCGTGTGTGGGTAACGTGATTTCGGCAATCACGCCACGCGATTGTCCGCGCGACTTGGCGCGTTTGGAAACGTAGCTCGGCAAATAGCCGGTGTTTTGCACAACCAGCGTGATGCGGTGCGTGCCGTCGCTGATTTTTTGCGATTTGAGGTCGAAGATTTCGAGCTTAGGCGAAATCATGGCGTTGTGGATCAACCAGTCGGGGAATTTCGACACTTCTTTTTCTAGCAAATGCGGCGGTGGATTGCGGAAAGCGAGCAGCTTGTCCCATCCACCAATCTCGACGGCCCCTAGCTGCGGGTGATCGAATTTCTTCCACTCGACGTAGCCGCGTCCCGGTAATTCCCGATCGGCCCACGCCAGCATTTTCAAATCGTCTTCGACCGGGTGCGAACGGAACCAGTCGATGTACTTGTAATCGGTGATGCCGGCCTGCTTCATCGGGCTCCAGATCTCTACGGTCCACTCGTAGATGCCCAAGTGCTCGTAGATCCAGTTGAAGGTTCCGGTGATGACTTCCTTTGGGTGATAGCGAAATTCGTGATACGTGCTAATGGCCGGGTAGCCCGTCATCGCGGTGCCCTTCTCGCCTTGTCGTTGGTACTCCCATAGGTCTTCGGCGGGCATATCTTCGTCAGGCGAAGTGCCGGACGGTCGCAACAGCACGCCACTCCATGTGTGGAACGTGAGGCCGCCGGTGATGTTGCTGTGATGCGTCATGAAGTGCACCACGGCGCGCACTTCCGGCTCAGAGGTCGGGTACGGCCCCGCGCCGAACTGCTCGAACTCCTGCCGCCAGCCGGCTGGAAAATTTCGATTGAGGTCCAGCCCTTGCTTGTCTTTGTTGACCTTGACGGTGTAGCCGTCGTAATCGCGCATGCGTCCCTCCGGTAGCATGCGGAAATACTCGCCGCCGTACTCGGTCGCCTCGCGCGGGATCATCAGGCGCTTTTCCACCGGGTGGCATTTCCAATTCCCGTTGGCGTCAGGAAACCGCATGGAAAGAATGCGGCCATCGCCGTCGATGTCTTCGATATCGAGCCCGTCAATCGCCTCTTCGTCAAACGGATATGGGCGCGTCGACGAGCGAATGATTTTTGGAGAATCTCGCATCGCCCATTCCGCGCCGTCCGGATTCATACGCGGGCAGATGTAGAACGCCCTGCTGTCTAGGCAATGCGTAATGTCGTCGCGCTTGCCGTATTGCTTGACCAGCGTGTCAATGAAATACAGCGACGCGACGCCTGCCGCCAATTCACTAGCGTGGATGTTCGCGTCAACCCAGTAGGCGGGCTTGTCGGTCGCCGCGCCGGTTTTGCTACTGGTGGCGGTCAGCACCCAAATATCGCGTCCCTCGAAGCTTTTGCCGATCGACTCGATTGACAACAAATGTGGGTTTTCCTTCACATACCATTGAAGAATGGCCGAAAACTCGTCAAAACGATAGAATCGGTCAAATCGCACATCCATTTGGGCTGCCTTTCGATTGATTTAGGGTGTTGTAATTTCCATTTTGACATCCAATTGTTGTGTATCAGCGGAACTGAACCGCCGGATTGACGTCAATAGACTATGAAGCGCTTTCTCGATTTTCGAGCTACTCGGACTACCGCCCGCCGATTAACGGCAGGTGCGGCCGCGTTCGTGCTCGTATTGAGTCAATTCGCTGTGGCGGCGCACGCTTGTCTGCCACCGGTTCCGGCTCCAGTTAACGTGGCTGTGAGCGCGCACGATTGCGACTCACCGTCCGATGGCGCTGGCGCTTCCGCCCTGTGTAAGCAGCATTGCGAAAACGGCCAGCAAAATGTGGTCAAGCTGTTTGCCCTCGACATTCCCGTTGCAATCTTTGTTCTGGCCGTCCCGCTGCCGCCTGCATTGGCTGTCGCACAAACCGCCATCAGACCGGCCTACGTCGCCGGTGCCCCGCCTCCCTCCCCGCCGTTCCTGCAGTCCTCTATCCTGCGTATTTGAGTCGCCCCTGATCGCCATACCGTCGCGCGGAATTCAAGCGCGCGGCTGTTGCAGCGCGCTTTGCACTGCACGTTTTTTTAGGGGGACTTATGTACGTTTACGTAAATACAATTATCGCCACTGTTGTGGCTGCCTACGGCAGCTTCGCCGTCGCGCAGCATCAGCACGCGCCCGTGCCAGTCGTACAAGCGCCTGCGCCAACCATGCCCACCCCGTCCGTGATGACCGCGCCGACGGGCGTGCCGACGGGCACCGTGACGATGCCAGGCCCCGCCTCGTCAGCCATTGCCAGATATCGGCGCTTTGATGCAGCCGAGCCGATGGCAGATTGGCGACAGGCGAACAAGATCGTCGAGGAAATCGGCGGGTGGCGCGCTTATGCCAAAGAAGCGGCCAATGCCAACAGTGCCGCCGTACCTGCCGGAGGCACAAAATGACAGGCAAACCGAAGCGATTTACCAAGTTGCTGGGACTAATCGGCGCAGTGGGTTGGCTCAGCGGCTGTGCCAGCGTCGACCTCGACGCCCACAGTCGCAGCGTCGATGGCTTTGCACAATCAACGCTGGGCGCGTCAGCAACGATGCAGCGCACGGCCGAGGACCGCGCCGCCGCTCTATTGAAGGCTCGCGCACAACTCGATCAGCCGCTGACGCAAGACAATGCCGTCCGTCTGGCGCTGCTACTCAGTCCGTCGTTTCAAGCGCTTCTAGCCGATAGCGCGTCGAGTGCCGCTGGGGCCGCACAGTCAGCCCGTCTGAGCAACCCGATCTTCACGTTTGAGCGCCTAGTGCGCAAGGACGGTGGCGGCGTGGATATCGATATCGGCCGCATGCTGTCGGTGTCGCTGCTCGAGCTCATCTATCTGCCGTCGCGCATCCGCAGCGCCGATGCGGCACAGGCACAGGCGCGATTGCGCGCCGCAGCCGCGACCGTCGAGACCGTGACGAACGTACGACAGGCATGGGTACGGGCCGTGGCTGCGCAACAATCCGTGACGTATTTCACGCAAGTGATGGAGGCCGCCGAGGCGAGCGCCGAAATGGCGCGGCGTATGTACAAGGTCGGCAACTTCAGTCAACTCCAGCGCGCACGGCAACAGGCCTTTTATGCGGAGGCCGTGGCAGAACTTACACGCGCTAAACAAATCGCAATGGCAACGCGAGAGCAACTCATCCGGCAACTCGGCCTCAGCGCGGATCTCGCGGAGAAACTGGTGTTGCCCGGCCGCTTGCCCGACTTGCCAAAAACCACAATGACTGAATCGGTCGTTGCACAGTCAGCAGTGGCCGAGCGACTCGACATCCGGCTGGCCACCGCCGACCTTGAAGCCATCGCCGCAAAAAATGGATTGGCCAACGCGACCAGCTACATCAATGCCTTTCACCTCGCCGGCGTAAACAACAGCGAGACCGGCAAGCCACGTCAGCGGGGTTACGAGCTGGAACTCATGCTGCCGCTGTTCGATTGGGGCGATGCGCGTCGAGCACAGGCAGCGACGGAGTATGCCGCGGCCATGCAACGCGTGTATCAGACGGCAGTCGATGCCTCGTCGAGCGTTCGCGAACAGTACGCCGCCTATCGCACGTCTTACGAGGTCGCCAATCACTACCGGACCGAAATCGTGCCGCTACGAAAACTCATCGCCGATGAAATGCTGTTGAAGTACAACGGCATGCTCATCGGCGTATTCGACCTGCTTGCCGAAACGCGCGCGCAGATCAACAGCGTCATCCTCGCCATTGATGCCGAGCGCGACTTCTGGCTCGCCGACGCCGCACTGCAAGCCACCCTGCTCGGCAAGCCAACAAGCACCGTAAACATGACCACGCCCACTGGGCAAGCCGCTGCCAGCGGCGCTGGCCATTAGCCCCACGAGAGAACACAACGATGACAAACCGCAGACAATTTCTTTCTGGTGCTACGTTGCTGGCCGGTGCCGCCGCCGTGAGCAAGGCGGCGATGGGCGCCGTACCAGAAGCACCAACGCAGGCGAGCCCGCTGACTGCGCCACCGCTATCTCCCGCCACCGGGCGACCCTACCGGCCGGTAACCACGTTAAATGGCTGGACGCTGCCGTTTCGGATGAAGAACGGATGGAAAGAATTCCACCTAGTCGCCGAGCCGGTGATTCGTGAAATCGCACCGGGCATGAAAGCGCGTCTATGGGGCTACAACGGGCAGTCGCCCGGCCCAACCATCGAAGTGGTCGAGGGTGACAAGGTGCGCTTATTTGTCACCAACAAGCTGCCTGAGCACACCACAATCCACTGGCACGGCCAGCGACTGCCCAATGGTATGGATGGCGTCGGCGGATTGAATCAACCGCAAATCAAGCCGGGCCAAACATTCGTGTATGAATTTGAAGCGCGACGGCCCGGCACCTTCATGTATCACCCGCACGCTGATGAGATGACGCAAATGGCCATGGGCATGATGGGCTTCTGGGTGACACACCCGAAGCATCCAAAAGCAACGCCCGGCTACCAGGACTGCGACCGCGACTTCTGCTTTCTGCTCAACGCCTATGACATCGAACCGGGCAGCGGCGTACCGAAGGTCAACACCATGCTCGACTTCAATCTTTGGACGTGGAATTCACGCGCCTTTCCGGGGATCGCACCGCTCATTTGTCGTCAGGGTGACCGGGTACGGATCCGCGTCGGCAATCTGACCATGACCAACCATCCGATTCACCTTCATGGACACGAGTTCAGTGTCACACAGACCGACGGCGGCATTGTGCCACCGCAAGCGCGCTGGCCTGAGGTCACCACCGATATTGCGGTCGGGCAAATGCGCGCCTTTGAGTTCGTTGCCAGCGAGCCGGGCGATTGGGCGTTTCACTGCCACAAGTCACACCACACGATGAACGCGATGGGCCACGATGTGCCAACCATGATCGGCGTTGATCACCGCGAAGTCGTCAGCAAGATCACCAAACTAATTCCGGAATATATGGTGATGGGTGAGCGCGGCATGGCCGATATGGGCGAGATGGAGATGCCGCTGCCGGAGAACACGTTGCCGATGATGACCGGCACCGGGCAGTTTGGCCCGATCGAAATGGGTGGCATGTTCACAACACTGAAAGTGCGCGCCGATCAAAAGCGCGATGACTACACCGACCCTGGCGACTACACGTTTCCGAAAAATCAAGTTGCCTACGAATGGACGGGTGCATCGATGAACCCCATCAGTGCCCCGACGTCGCGCGGCGGTGACATCGATCCGGCCTCCGGAAACGTTAAACAGATTCGTGAGACCACGCTGACCGTGCGTAAGCCCAACGGCCACGCCGGACATTAAGAAGATAACCAGCGCCAAACGCGCCAACACCCAAAAGGACTAACCCATGAACATCCTCCATCTACGAACCATCATCGTCACGACCAGCGCAATGCTGGTCGTCATTGGCGCGCTCACGATCGCACCACTGGCAGCAGCACACAGTGATAAGCCACACGCCAGTCAAAAGAAGACTATTTCCGCCGACGAGCACGCATGGGGACGTGAAGGCGACCCGAAGAAAGCCACGCGCACCATCCATATCAAGATGGCAGACAACATGCGCTTCACGCCAGACACCATCGAGGCCAAACAGGGCGAGACGATCAAATTTGTGGTTTCCAACAACGGCAAGGTCATGCATGAAATGGTGATCGGTACAAAGCAGGAACTTGCCAAGCATGCCGAGCTCATGAAAAAACATCCCAACATGGAGCATGACGAACCGTTCATGGCACACGTTGCCGCAAGCAAGAAAATCGACTTGGTGTGGCAATTCACTAAGGCTGGCGTCTTCGAATTTGCCTGCCTTATCCCTGGACACTTCGAAGCGGGTATGCGCGGCACCATTCGCGTGTTGGCCGCCATTTGAAACCCCTAATTCACCAACTTCACCTTAAAGGACACTTCAGCATGAACAAAACACTAACCTCAGTTGCATTACTCGTCGCGACACTTACCGCTCCGGTCACAATCCCGCTAGCGCTCGCTCAATCCACGGGCACGCCACAAAAGGTTGACGGTCAGGCGGCAGCCAAGCCGGAAATGGTCGATGCCGAGATTAAAAAGATTGACAGGGACGCGCGCAAGATCACGCTCAAGCATGGCCCGATCAAAAGCCTTGATATGCCGGGGATGACGATGGTGTTTCAGGTCAAAGACGGCGCAATGCCGGCCGATCTCAAGGTAGGCGACAAAGTGAAAGTTGCAGTAGAGCAGACCAAATCTGGCTACATGGTCAGCGCCATCGAAAGCGCGAAATGAGCGCTGCCATGAAGGTAACAATGAGGGCCGGCCTACCATCCTTGAACGTCGCAGCGCTGGCGGCCGCGCTGCTGGTCACAACGGCTGCCGTCGCGCAGAGCGTGCCGCCAGCCAAGGCCGAATCGCCGGGAACCGCAAAGGTGACCGCCGTGGTCAATCAACTGCGCGAAGCGATTCGATCGGGAGACGTGGCGTTGGCCGAGCGCGTCCTCGCCGAGACCGTGACCATCTTCGAACAGGGCCATGTTGAATCCTCGCGGGCCGAGTACATGGGCCACCACTTCAAGGAAGACGTCGCCTACGCCAAACTCGTGCCCTCGAAGGTGGTGTCGGTCAGCACGGTGATTGACGCCGGCATGGCGCTAGTCACGGCGACCACTACAACGGATGGCCTCTACAAGGACAAGCCGGTGAAGAGTGCTGGCGTGGAAACCTACGTGCTGCGCCTGCGTGATGGCGCTTGGCGCATCGAACATATTCATTGGTCAAACAGGAAGCGCCAATAATGCGCACGAATCAATTTAGCCGATCCGCCGTGCGACTTGCCGTTGCAATATGCGTGTTGGGCGGCGGACTCGCCACCGTTCCACTTTCCGTCAGCGCCAAGCCCATCGCGTTTTCTGAGGCGGTTACCGTGATGCATGAGCGCGAATTCAACATGCGCGGCACCGAGGTGTACTACGCGCCCGCCCACTGGTGGTCGTTGGGCATCGCCGACATGCAGATGAACTCCGACGACAAAAAACAATATATGGACGCCAGCTTTGCGCAGGTCAACTTTCTGGTGAAGCGCTGGAACATGCCAAACGCGCAGGGCAATCTGTTTGCCTCCGCCGGCTATGGCTGGGCGTATTCCACCAAAGAAGGCGTCATGGGCCTCGCGCATCCGGGCCACCCCGTTGCACAGACCGCACGTTACAGCGAATCCGCACGCCGCTACGTCCTGCAAGGCGACTATGAAACACGCCAGGTTTACTCGAGTTTCAAAGTTGACGTGCACCAGACGCCGCTATTTTTCGAGCGAACCGACACCGCGCAACTGGGCTTTTCGCCGGTCGCGCATGACTACGAAGACCTTGCTATTTGGTTCGTCGCCCAAGTCAAAAAGTATCGCGGCATGAATGACAAGACCGAGGCCGGAGCGTTTGTACGACTGTTCAAGAAGAACATCTGGGTCGAGATCGGCATGACCGAACGCCGCAAGTCGCAGATGATGCTGATGATCAATTACTGAATCTTATAAACTTCATTTTCCAAGGAGCAACAAATGAAAAAATTCATCCTCGCCACCATGATTCTGGCCGCTGCTGCATCCAACGCCTTCGCCTCGAGCAAGACCATCCAGATCGGTCTCGACGGACTCGTTTGTGCATTCTGCGCACAGGGCATTGAAAAGAAACTCAAAGCGCAGGCCGCCACCGACAAGGTGTTTGTCAGCCTCGACAAAAAAGTTGCCGTGGTTGCGCTAAAGGATGGCCAAGACATTGCCGATGCAACTATCAAGACCGAGATCACCGACGCCGGTTACGTGGTGAAGTCGATTGCGCGCAGCGATGAATCCTTCGATGCGCTGACCAAGAAAATTAAGACCAGCAAGTGATGAGCGCTGACAAGATTGCGCTAGACCCAGCCGACAGGGGCGCGCTCGAGCCAGCGCTTAGGCAGAATGCGGCCGCGTCGTTCGTTTCGTTATTCACCAGCGGCAGTACGCTGATTTGCTGCGCGCTACCCGCCCTGCTTGTGTCTATCGGCGCAGGGGCGGCGATGGCGGGGCTGGTAACGACGTTCCCGCAAATCATTTGGCTGTCCGAGCACAAGGCCGCCCTGTTCTCAATCGCTGGCGTAATGCTGATTGCCGCTGGCGTCATGCAGTGGCGGGCACGCAGCCTGCCGTGCCCGGCCGACGCGGCGCTCGCGACCGCCTGCACTAGAGCGCGCAAATGGTCGTTCGCGATCTACGCGTTTTCCGTGCTGATGTTTGTCACTGGCTTCTTCTTCGCGTTTATCGCGCCTGTAATCTTTGCATAAACTCGTTTATTGGCGTTCGTTTCCAGAGGTTTTTGCCTGAAAACGCCCGCCGAATATAGCCGTTGTTTTAGGGGAACTTCTATAGAAACCTAAAAATTTAGTCGCCGGGGCGACCTAATTTTTAGGTTTCTAGTCTCGTAGATCCTGTTGGGTTAAGCGCAGCGAAGCCCCACGTCACGACCGATTGTTGGGCAAACAAATCTTGCCCAACTCTGCTCCCCGATGGAGTCGAGGGCAGACTTAGCCCCGGACAACAAGCGCCCCGAGTAGTGAGAGAGAGTTGATCTCTCAATTTAGGCGCGCTATCATCATCGCATCATCACATCACTTTTTCTGCCCCCATGCGAACTACCCTCGATATTGACGATGACCTCGTGGCAGCGCTTAAACAGATTGCCGCCCGCAACAAGACATCCGCTGGGCGCGCGGCTTCCGTACTGCTTCGCGACGCATTGACCGGTAAATCTTCCGCAATTTCTTCCACAATCGCGTCGAAGAAAACAACTGCGGGATTTTTGCCGTTACCGCGTGGCAGCAGAATCGTCACAGACGATGACGTCAATCGCCTTCGTGACCAAATCGGCGTTTGACGCGTGCGGGCGCTACTCGACGTCAACGTACTCATCGCGCTGCTGGACGAGCAACACCTACACCACCAACTCGCCACGCACTGGCTGTCTGCACACTTAAAGGACGGATGGGCGTCGTGCCCGCTAACCCAAAACGGTTGCATCCGTGTCATGTCACAAGTTGGGTACCCGAATTCGCAGAATGCCGCCGTCGTTGCGGAATACCTATCGTCCGCTGCAAATAGCGCTGCGCACGAATTTTGGCCAGACGACGTTAGCTTGCTGGCAGATGGTCTCGTCAATTGGTCGCGCATTGTTGGGTCGAAACAGGTCACGGACGTCTACCTGTTAGCCCTGGCACATCACCACGGTGGCCGCTTCGTGACGTTTGATGAACACGTCCCTACCAAGGCGCTCCAGCATCTACCGGCGCGGTCGTTGCTGGTCCTCACGTGATGCACCTGCCGATGAAAATCCTCATCACCGGAGGCACCGGCTTCATCGGCTCGCACACCGTCGTGCAGTTAATCGCGGCCGGCCATGAGTGCGTC
>JAYVUH010000247.1:0-9931 GCA_043788115.1 Burkholderiales bacterium | reverse complement strand
CCAATCAGTCACGCTACGTCCAGGTGACGTGGGACTCGACTTACGGCGACCCACGCGGCCGCAGCTACTTCGCGTCTCTTTCATACTCATTCAAGTAAGCGGCAAACCGGTAGGCACTCGCAGAGGTGCCGCAAAAAAATCAGCAGCCTCTAAGCAAAACGCAAAACCCCCGCTAGTCGCAAGATTGGCGGGGGTTTTGTCTTTGGGCGAGCGGCGTGAGGGGTTAAGGGTTAGGTAGTTGCGGCTAGGATGGCTTGTGACCCAAAGCGGTCCTACAATTTTCCCGAAAACAGTGCTTCGCCGAACACTGCCGATTCTTGTCAGGACGGGGAACTCGAACCCATTTGGCAGCCCCATTAGCGGGGGCTCCTCGACCTATATCGCCTAATTGCGATTTCGATAAGCCACCCGACGAAATACCATTGGATCATGCCACTGGCGATCATTAGGGGGACTTGGTTAAAGCCCAAGATGTACCCAAGTAGCAGCGGCACCAAAGAGAGCGGGAGATTGAGAACAAAAACGGCAAACCCGCCCCAACTGCCTTCAGAAGGTTGGCTTAGAACGGCAAGCGAGAGCAACAAGCTAACCATCGCAAGCGTCGCGCCGAGAAAACTCCAAATCACGTTGAACGACGGAAGGTTCATGCGGTTCCGAGTTACGTCAATTTCTGCGAGATCAATGTACGACCGCTATTGGCCAGTTGAAGCCTTGAGGGACTAATTGCCAATTCCAAACATGGCAAATGGAAAGCATACACAAACCGTGACCTTCGGAAAACAGCCTCCTAGCGCCGCGCCGAAACTAACGGAACCCACGGCCCACCAAAGAAGCGTCATGAGGTCGACCGACACGGGTCCCAGTATTAGCCTCCCGAGAACACCGATCCAAAAACAGCCCACGCCCCCGACTACTGCGCCCAAAGTTCTATCCCGTCGACTGGTCGGTGCGTGCCACCAAACTCTAAATTGCTGCTGCCGTCGATTCAGGTATTCGTTAATCATATTGGAAAGTCTTATGGAACCGCCGCTTCTGGCCGCTATTGGCCGGGTATCAGCCGGTATTCTGTCAGTACGACACAGAAATCGTAGCGTTGCTTACTGCCCCAAGCGTCCTCAATTACATTGTCCTTTATCTGGGCTAGCAGAGCCTTATTCGTCTCAATATCTAGCGCCATGCAAGCCATTCTGGCGAATTTGTTGAGGTTCCACATATCAGGAAAATCAGCCATGATTCGTTCATAGCCTTTCTTCATGCGTTTCCAGTCTGCTTGTCCGCTTTTGAACATATCGGGTTGTTTCTCCCCCCAATAAAGTCGGGCATACATGGTCTGCCCCATTCGCGACTCTGTCGCGGCAACAGTTTCCTCGACAAATGCCTGGAAAATCTGCGGCGTGCCGTACCACTTGCGGCTGTAGAACCGCGCTTTCGTAAAATAGATCTCTAGGTAGTACGGGAACTTACCCACCGCCTCTCCATAGAGCTGATCGAATCGGCGTGGCTCCCATCCCTGCGATACCGCAATATCAAGCATCTCAACATACCAGCCTGGATCAGTCAGTGCCTTCGGTTTTAGCGCTTCAAGCATCTGCCGCGATTTTTCTACTCGCACCGCAAAAAGTTTCCAGCCTTGTTCGCCCACCGTCGATGCGAGACCCCCACCACGCGCTTTCCATCCAAAGGAATGCTCGAGTGCGGCGGCGGCAACTTTTGGTGCGAGCGACTGAGGGTTGGCGCGACTCCACTCACCAAGCAACTTTCGGTGAGCGTCCCACTCTGAGTCGGAACCTTGGTCTTCCCTGCAAGCAACACTTCCCCTCTTGAGAGCGTCGTAGAAGCCCACCTGCTTTGGCTGTCCGTCCGTCGCCAAAGCGGTCGGAGATTGATATTCCGCAGCCAGCGTGTCCAGCTTTTTGAAGTCGCGCGCATACAAGAGCGCATTGGTTTGCGACGCAATCGAGTCAAGCGGACGTATGGGAATGATATCGCCACACTTCGCCGCGCAAATGCTTGAGCTCACCAGCATGAAAAGAGGGATAAGTATTGTTTGAAGTTTCAAGTGTCTGCCTCTGTGAAAGCGTCGTTCATTCTGGCGCAGTTTGACGCAAAGGTATAGCGTCACTCCGGCGCATTTGGCTTATGTGCAGCCTGACATCCGTGCTCGGTCGGTACGTATTCTTACGGAAAGCTGTAGACACCCATTCTTATTTAGTCTTTCCCTCCCGCATATCCTTTTCAGCTTCCGCGATTACCTCTTGAAGAACATCCCCAGCTTCTTTTTGTTGGGACAACCATTCTTTCTTGCAGACCGCCATTACTGGTTTGTGCTGGATCGCATTCGAGATGAGAGACCATCTTGCGGAACCTCCAACTGAAAGTCGGGATCAATAAGCGACAAAACTTGGATACGCGCCTGCGACGGTATGACAAGGCTGTTTAGAAGTTGCCTTTACTTCTGTACGCTTCGCTTGGGTAGCAATGGCGCAGTCGCGCCGTGGACACCAACCAAACCAAGCACCGTGAGCATGATCGATTGTGGTCCGGTGTAGGCACCGGTCGGATCGAACCACTCGCCGGGTGAATGCGATGCGCCGCCTGCGCCACCACCGCCAAGTGTGGCGGCCGGAATGCCGAGCGAGATCGGTAGGTTGGAATCTGTGCTCGATGTCGCGAGTGAGCGTACTTCCAAACCGAGAGACGAGATTGCGGCGCGCGTCGCATTGACGACTGGCGAGATCACCTGCTGTAGGCCGGCCGGTCGATCGCCCACGAGCTTGATATCGAGCGTGATTCGATTGGGGCCGGGTTTCATTTTCCAGCGCGCATTTTCCTCGTCGACCGCTTGTTGGGCAAGCGCGAGCATTTGCATTTCGACCTTTGCCAGTTCGGCGGCACTCTCGGAGCGCATATCGAGTCCCAGCACCGCCTCTGCCGCAATCGAATTGACCGAGGTACCGCCGGTGACGGTACCAACCGTAAAGGTCGTCTTGGGTTCACGCACCGTTTCGACATCGCCCATCTTGGCAATCGCGCGGCCCATGGCGTGAATTGCGCTCGGTAGGCCGAACGCGCCGTAGCTGTGTCCGCCGGGCCCCTTAAAGGTGATCTTGAAACGGCGGCTGCCGGTCGCGCCAATCACCACGCGCCACACCGACGTTCCGTCGATGGAGATGAAGCCGTCGATGGCTTTGTCGTCACGAAACAGCGCCTTCACGCCGCGCAAATCGCCGAGCTCTTCCTCGCCGACGTTGCCGACGAAGACGACATCGCCCACGGTTTCGATCTTGGCTTCGTTCATCGAGCGCAGCACTTGCAGTAGCGCGGCGAGACCGCGCGTGTCGTCGCCGATGCCCGGCGCGTAGTAGCGACTCCCCTCTTTGCGCACCTTGACATTGGTGCCCTCGGGAAACACGGTATCGAGGTGCGCGGCGAGCACCAGTCGCGGGGCATTGGCATGCGCGGGAGCCCAACCTTTGCGGACGCCGATCACGTTGCCTTCGCTGTCGATTCGTGCATCAAGGCCGAGGGCGCGCATGCGCTTCAGATATTCAGCGGCGCGCACCGCTTCCTTGAAGGGCGGCGCGGGAATTTCAGTGAGTTCAAGTTGGTCTCTAAACGTCAGAGCGTCATCACGCTCGATGGCGGCGAGCGCGGTCTTGACTTGCACAAGTCCGCTGATTTTTTTTAGCGCCTGTACGGCGGGTGGTGATACTGGTGGTGGCGCGTCTTGCGCGATCGCACGCATGGTCACGCCAAGCAATAGGCTACCAACCAGATAGACATACTTTCGGTAACGCATGCGACACTCCCTGAAGAAAATGAACAGATCAGCCTCAAACCAGCGGGCCAGCGTGGATACTACCCGTCTGCGATAATCCATGTCTTGATCGCCGCCAGTTTTACGAGCGAGTGCAAGCGGATGGCCGGTCACGACATACCCACGGAGGGCGCATGAGTTCAACGGATCATGAAGCGCGGCTGTCCGCGATTGAAGGCAGGCTGTATCGAATCGAAGCGTTGTTGGCCGCACGGACTGCCGGGGGTGCGACCGATGACTCGCATTCGCCATCGCGTTCAACTTCACCATCGCCGCCACTCACCGCAGCGCCAACTCAGACACCGCCCATCCCGCCGACCAGTGCCCATAGCGCTACTGCAGCGAAGCGCGGCAATCTCGAGCCTGCCGAAGCCTCATCTGCCGCGAGCAATATTCTGGGGTGGGGTGGTGCCTTTGCGCTGGTACTCGCCGCGAGTTACCTTATTCGCCTTGGCATCGATAGCGGTTGGCTGACACCGGCACGCCAGCTCGGTATCGCAGCGGTGTTCGGTCTGGCACTCGTCGGTAGCGGCTTTCTGCTCGGAACGGGTGCTACCACGCGTCGCTACGCGGGGCTGTTGCCAGCGGCCGGCATCGCTATTCTGTTCATGACGGTTTACGGTGCGCACCTCTACTACGCGCTGATCAGCGTGAAGAGTGCCTTTGCCATGGTGATCATGATTTGTGCGATGGCACTCTGGTTGTGCCGCGTGTTCGAAAGTGATTTGTATGCGTTGCTGGCCGTGGTCGGTTCGTACTCCGCGCCGCTGCTGTTATCAACAGCGCCCGGTTCACTGTCTGACTTGGCGCTTTATTTTTCGGCGTGGAGCATCGTCTTCAGCGTGTTTGCGCTTTGGTGTGGGCGTCGCTCAATCTATTTGCTGGCGTTGTACCTTGCCTTGATCGGCTTTCACGCAGCGGCGCGGTTCAGTCCGGGCGAACAATGGGTAGCCGTGGTGGCGTTTCAAACGGTGCAGTTCGCCATCTTTGGTGCGGCGACGGCGCTGTTCTCAACGCGACATGAATCGCCATTGACCAAAGCTGGTGCGCTGGCGCACCTTCCACCGTTGTTGTTGTTCTACTTTCTGCAATATCACGTTCTGAATGAGCACATGCGCGCAGCGGCACCGTGGATTGCCGTCGGTAGTCTGGCGGCGGTGGCGGCACTCTACGCAGGCGCGCGGGCGCGCCTGCAACGCGAACTCCCCGGTGGCGAACTGCTGCTGTGGAGCTACGCGGCGCTGGTGTTGTTTCACGCCGGCTTTATCGAGTCGGTGCCGGATGCGTGGGCACCGTGGGTGGCGTTGCTAGTGGTGCCTATTGCGGTGGTCGCCACCGTCCGCGAGGACGGCGTTGGCGCGCGCTGGCCGATCTGGTTGGCAGTCGGCGTCTACTTTGGTGCCAACTACATGGCAATTCTGTTTGATATCGGCATGCAGAAAGGCGACGGGCGCGAGTGGCTACCCTTCGCGTACGCACTGCTGCTCTACGTCGGCTATTGGCTCGGCAAACAGCGCATGACGTTCGGTCGCTTCGGCGCGCTACTGTTGTACATGGGCCATCTGAGTGCGATGGTTGCCGCCGAGCGACTCATCGCTGAGCCGATCATCGAATCAGGTGGTTGGGGCCTGATGGCGGTCGGCTGCCTAGTACTCGCGTGGCAATTCAAGGACAAGTTATTGGCACAGTCCTCACTCATTGTGTTTGGTGCCACCGCCATCAAGGTCATGCTGGTTGATTTGCGCGACGCCGAGCCGATGGCACGCATCATCGGGCTGGTGGTGATTGGCGTGACCTTCTACACAGGCGGTTTGCTGTATCGCTGGGTCGCGCGCGACGCAGTCAAGGTCTGACGCCAACCTTTCAAGTAGCGTTTTGGAACCGAAGAGTCTTGCATGAATCACTCATTCGCCTTTGCCGTTGTGGCGCTCGTCGTCTGCACTTCGCTTCCCGCTCACGCTGCTTGGCGCGAAACTGACGAGGCAATTAAAAGTCGCGGCGACGTGACCGTGCAGGTGCTCGTCGCGCGTGCCGTGGCAAACAAGGACGCTGCGCCGGAGTCACCGACCGATATCGCCATTTTCTTTCCCGGTGCCAATGGCAAAGCGCGTGGCGCGCGCGGCGGCTTCAGTGAGCATGGCGCCAACCCAGCGACCATGGGACTGATGGCGGAGAACTTCGGCATGGGGGTCGCGGTCGGGTTGCCGAGCGATCAGCCCGACGGCATTTCGATTGCGTGGCGCATGGGGTCCGAACACATTGGCGACGCCAGCGCGGTGCTTGACGCCATCGCGCAACGCTTCCCGAAGGCGCGCATCACCTTGATCGGTCTGAGTGCGGGCGGTTTCTCGGTCACACGTGTCGCCGAGGCAGTGGTTAAGCGCGGCGCACCCAAGCTGCACGGCGTGGTGATGATGTCGACCGCACCCGAGGCGCTCAGTGACGAAATCATGAAACCGATACGCGATGCGAAAGTGCCGGTGTTGGTGATACACCACAAGCGTGATAGTTGCCTCGCGCTTCGCGATATCGAGCCACTCGCCAAGAAGTATGACTTCGTCATGATCGACGACGCACGGCAGCCGCAGGTTTCGGCACTGAAACGCGATTGCAATCCCGGTAGCGCGCACGTATTTGCCGGCAAAGAGCGGATTGTTTATTCGACGATTGCCGATTGGGTGCGTACCGGCAAGGCCAAAGCTGACTGACAAACTGCCCGACCCGCTTGCCGTTTCGGGCAATTGTGTCCCGAACGACCCGCCATTGCTGGGGTTTCAAGAATTGGCCGCAGGCGCTATCGCCAAACTTGCGCCGCCACGCGCCGCATATTGCCGCCCATCACTAGTGCCGCGTCGTCGCGGCTCATGCCCGCTTGTTCGAGCGCGCGCGGTAGCTGTCCCCAAGTCTCCACTGGCGTGTAGGAGATACCTGTGATGCCACCGCCATAGCCTGCGCTTTTCGGCCACCAGCGGCCGGGGTCGAAGTCGGGCGGTGTGTCATTGAGGTCGCGTTGGAAGAAACTGATGTCGAGCCCGATGCCGACATGCTCGACGCCGATCAACTCGGCGACATAGGAAACGTGGCGAATGACATCGTCAACCGTTGGTGCGGTGGTGCCAAGAAACTTGGCGATGCCGTTGATACACACCACGCCGCCGGTTGCCGCACACGCCTTGATCTGCTCGTCGGTGATATTGCGGCCATGATCAACCAACGCGACAGGATTGGCGTGACTGAAGATCACCGGCCGGTTGGACGCGGCCATGATATCTAGGCTGCACTTGCGGCCCGTGTGCGAGCAATCCATCAACATCCCGGCGGCGTTCACGGCGTCGAGCATGCGGTGTCCCAACGGCGTGAGGCCTTGCTCTTCATCGTGGCAGCCACCCGCGACGCTGTTGTTGCGGTTGTAGGCGAAGTGGATCTGATTCACACCCAGCGCGCGATACATCGCCACCATTTCAGGGCGTTCGAGCAACGGGACTGCGCCTTCCAAATCGAATCCAATGGCGAGTTGCTCGTTTGCCACGGCGCTGTCGATGTCGGCAACGCTGGTCGCCAGTTTGTAGCGGCTCGGGTTCGCGGCGATGCGGGCGCGAAATCCCGCAATGGTGGACATCACCTGCTCGACCGGGTTGAAGTCCATGCCGACGTTGATCGACACGTAGTTGACGCCCTGGTCGGCGAGCCGGTCGAGTGGCGCGAAGTCGGCGTCTGGATGCAACGGCAGACAGGTATGGGCGTCAAAGCGGATGGTCATGGCATGGCTCTTGATAGGGCGGATGGACTCATTATCGCGTGCGGTGCGGTGCGATGTGGTGCATGGTGCGGCAAAGGAGAAGTGGCTGTGTGGATGCCGGTGCTAGACTGCCGGCGTCCCCTACGATGGAGTTTTACATGAAGCGCTTCTTCAAATGGTCAGGCATTGTGCTGCTGACCGTCGTTCTACTCGCGGCCGCTTTACTCGCCCACACTTGGTACGCCAAGCCGCTGTCGATCAATTGGTTTTACTCGCGCGTGTTCCTACAGTTCGCCTTGGAGAGCCCGGAGTTGCTGACCCAACTTCGCCTGCTCGAGCAGGTCGGTATTCGCGACCACAATGCCAAGCTGTCCGATCGCTCGCAAGCGCACGAGGACGAACAGTTCGCCAAGTTAAAGGCAAACTTTGAGACGCTGAGCAGCTACAACGCGGATGGCGCGATGACCAAAGCCGCGGGACAGGACCGTATTTCCTACGAGGTCCTGCATCACTTCCTTAGTAACGCAGTAAAGGGCGAGCCGTGGCGGTTTCACAACCACCCGGTCAACCAGCTCTTTGGCGTCCAGAGTCAGTTGCCCAATCTGCTGGCGCAAACGCAGCAGGTCAACGACGCGACGGACGCCGGGCACTACATCGCACGTATTGGTGAATTTCCGCGCACGATTGATCAAGTGATCGACAATATTAGGTTGCGCGAATCGAAGAACATCATCCCGCCGAAGTTTACAGTTGAGAAAGTGGTAGAACAGATCAAGGGCTTCATCGCGCTGGGCATCAAAGGTAACCCGATTGCGGTGGGCTTTAAAGAAAAGCTCGACAAGATTCCCACTGAGAAAATGGACACCACCGCGCGAGCGGAATTTGTCAGCCGTGTTGAACAGGGGATCGAGAAGCAGGTGATTCCAGCCTATCAAAAGCTGCTGGCACAGATGGAGTCATTGCGCGCCAAAGCAACACGCAACGACGGCGTCTGGGCGCTGCCCGACGGTGACAAGTTCTACCAGTACACGGTTGAGTCACAAACGACGACGACGCTGAAGGCAGCGGATATCCACGAGACCGGGCTTTTGGAAGTGGCGCGCATCGGTGCCGAAATGGATGCGATCCTCGCCGCGACCGGATTCACCAACGGGTCACGCGCAGAGCGCATGCAAACCATGGCCAAGTCGCCCTCTCAGGTTTATCCGGACAGTGACGCAGGGCGCGCGCAGATATTGAAGGACTATCAGACGATCATCGACGAGATCACCAAGGGGCTCGACACCTACTTCATCACCAAACCAAAGGCGCTGGTGGAAGTCAAACGTGTTCCGGTCTTCACCGAGAAAACGGCACCCGGTGCGTATTACAATCCGCCGCCGCTCGATGGCTCGCGCCCCGGCATCTTCTATGCGAACTTGCGTGATTTGACCGAGCAACCGAAGTTCACCATGCGAACACTCGCGTATCACGAGGCGGTGCCCGGCCATCACATGCAAATATCGATCGCGCAGGAATTGAAGGGCCTGCCGCTATTTCGCACGGTATTGCCGTTCACCGCCTACGCCGAAGGCTGGGCGCTATACGCCGAGCAACTTGCGTGGGAGGCGGGCTACCAGAAGGAGCCGCTGGATAACCTAGGGCGTCTGCGCGACGAGATGTTCCGCGCGGTGCGGTTGGTGGTCGATACCGGCATTCATGCAAAAAAATGGACGCGCGAACAAGCTATTGAGTACATGATGGCCAACACCGGCATGCCGGAAGCCGAAGTGGTCACCGAGATCGAGCGCTACTTTGTGATGCCGGGGCAGGCGCTGTCGTACAAGGTGGGTATGTTAAAGATTCTTGAGTTGCGGCAGCGGGCGAAACAGACACTCGGGCCGAAATTCAACCTGCGCGAATTCCACGACGAAGTGTTGAAGAACGGCTCACTGCCCCTCACCGTACTTGAGCGCGTGATCGACGCGTGGATTGCCACCAAGCGCGGGTAGCGGCCGCGCTGTTGCATTGCGGCGGATTCGGGCGTAACGTGTTTCCATCCATTGGACTTTTTGTCCATGGCGTTTGGATACCTTGACGAAGGAGGTGCATATGAACAGAGCCTTCAATGTTGCCCGCGCAGTAGTGCGGGGTGCCGTCCTGTTTGCTGCGGTCGGCCTCACCGGCTGCGCGAGTATGTTTGGCGGCAGCGAGCAGGTGGTCGATGATCAGAAAATCTATCTGATCGATAAGTGGGCGCAGCGTTCCGGCGTGACGGTCATCTGGGTGAATCAGCCGCGGCGCAACAAGCCGGAAGCGGTGTCAACACCAATTCAGCCGTCTTCCTGAGCACGCCGTTTGCGATTTGGTTGGCCGCAGGAACGCCGCGCGAGTGA
>JAYVUH010000246.1:0-2536 GCA_043788115.1 Burkholderiales bacterium | reverse complement strand
GTGATCTGGAACTCGATCCGGCTGACGCCTTTTTTGGCGAGTTCAGCATCGGCGCGCAACGCGATGGCGATCATCGTTGACGAGGCAGCACCGACCGTGAATGGTTGTGTGGCACCGCTGACAGCGAGCGAGTCGATGCCACTCGCGCTGACCACGAAGCGCTGGGTACGCTCCTGCGTATTCATCACCTGCAGTCGGTAGATATTCTCGATCTTACCGCCCGCAACTTCGCGCGCCAGCGTGGTGCGATCGCGAATCACATCGACCTTGACCGGGACGCGATGCCACAGCGTTACCGTGGCGGCGATGATGATCGTCCACAGGACGGCGGTGTAGACCATGACGCGTGGCCTGAACACCCGCCTAAACATGTCGCGCCAACCGAAGTGTTGGTCGAGTGCATTTAGGGTCGAGTAACGAATCAGCCCGCGCGGGTACTTCATTTTGTCCATCACTTGATTACAGCCGTCGATGCATGCGGCGCAGCCGATGCATTCGTATTGCTGGCCATCGCGAATGTCGATGCCGGTCGGACACACCTGCACGCAGATATTGCAATCGACGCAATCGCCGAGTCCCTTCGCTTTGTAATCGGCGCTCTTGCTGCGGCTTCCACGCGCTTCGCCACGCGTGTGGTCGTAGGTGATCACTAACGTATCGCGATCAAACATTGCGCCCTGAAAGCGTGCGTAGGGACACATGTATTTGCAGACTTGTTCACGCATCCAACCGGCGTTACCGTAGGTCGCGAAGCCGTAGAAGAAAATCCAAAACGTTTCCCACGGCGGAACGCCGAAGCTGAAGGCCAAGCCGAGTAATTCGCGTGCTGGAACAAAGTAAGCGACGAGGGTAAAACCGGTCCAGAGCGAGAGCAGTACCCAGACGCCGTGCTTGAGCGTTTTGAGGCCGACCTTGCGCGCCGAGAGCGGCGCGTCGTCGAGCTTCTTACTCTTGAGGTGATCACCCTCGATCTTCTTTTCGATCCACAGAAAAATTTCGGTGTAGACCGTTTGTGGGCATGCGAAGCCACACCACAATCTGCCCGCAACGGCGGTGAACAAAAATAGCGAGAACGCCGAGATCAGCAGCAGGACGGTGAGGTAGATGAAGTCCTGCGGCCAGAACACCAACCTGAAGATATAAAACTTTCGGGCCGTTAGATCGAACAGCACCGCTTGACGATCATTCCAGATCAGCCAGGGTGTGCCGTAGTAGACCAACTGAGTTGCCCAGACGAAGAACCACCGCCAGCTGGCGAATTGCCCGGTGACGGCGCGCGGATAAATCTTTTTCCGGACTTCGTAGAGCGCGTCCTCCTGACCGTCGTTGAGATCGGTACGGGCGATGATCGGGATGACGTTTTTGGGTTGGGTCATGGGTTGGAGCGTTGATTGAGTTTTCGCGTTACCAATGCACGAACGTGAGGCCAAATTAGGCCCCGGCCTACGCCGGGGAAGGTGATTGATCGGAACCTTCCCCGGCGTCCCGAAAAGGGACTTCCTTTGGTCGCAGGCCGGGGCCCAAGTCGATTTCTGAAACCTTGCGCTATCGAGCAGGTACGATCATCGGTGGTGCCGCGATACGGTGCAGTGAACGTTACGCCCCTACTTGTTGCTTGGTGCCTCGGCTGGTTTGGTTTCAGTCGCTGCGACCACCTTCGGCATTGGAGGCTCTCCTCCTCCCAAACTGTAGACATACGCCGCCAACAGATGCACCTTTGCCGGGCCCAGCTTTTCCCCGTGCGCGGGCATGGCACTCTGTCCTGCAACCAATTGATTCATGCCGCGACCGTTCTTGATAGTGACGGCAATATCTTCGGCGGAGCTGCCGTAGAGCCAGATGTCGTCGGTCAAATTTGGCGAGCCGAGTTGACGATTGCCCTTGGCATCGGCACCGTGACACGCGGCACAGGCAGCGAATTTTGGCTGGGCTGCTGCGGCCATGGCAGCGTCGTGCTTCAGACCTGAGAGCGAGCGCACATACTGCGCCATCTCTGCAACGCCGTTGTCGCCGCCGAGCGCCTCGCCCATTGGTGTCATGATGCCGTTGCGACCGTTGGCAATACTTGCTTCGATCGTATCCGGGTCACCGCCGTATAGCCAATCCTTGTCGCGCAAGTTGGGGAATCCCTTGCCACCTGCGGCATCCGAGCCGTGGCACTGTGCGCAGTAGTTCAGAAACAGGCGTTGGCCAACCGCTACTGCCGCCGGATCCTTTGACAGGGTTGCTACGTCGATTGCTGCGAATTTTGCAAAGACCGGTCCGAACTGGGCATTCGCCTGCGCCACTTCCTGCTGATACTGGTCAGCTGAGCTCCAGCCGAACTTGCCAGCGAATGCACCAAGGCCCGGGAACACCGCCAGGTAGCCGAGTGCGAAAACGATGGTGATGTAAAACAGCCAACGCCACCAGTTTGGAAGCGGATTGTTGTACTCCGCCAAGTCTTCGTCCCAGACGTTGCCGTGGAGTTCAGTCTTGTCCCCAGTTGGCGGTCGCTTGGTCGTTTGCATCTTCAATAAGACCGCGCAGCCGATGA
>JAYVUH010000245.1:0-11958 GCA_043788115.1 Burkholderiales bacterium | reverse complement strand
GACTGTCTGGCCGTCTCTTGGACCTTCAGCGCGCGATCCAGATTGGCCGCGTCCAGTTTGCCGCGCGCAAGCAATGCCTCGCCCAAGCGCAACGCCGGTGGCGCTGCCGCCAAGAGTTCAGCGCCCAACGATGTCGTGGTCTCTGCGGTCAAGTTTTTCTACTCTGAAATTGCTGCAAAAAAGCTGCGCTGAGTATAGCAGCGCGCCCGTTTGGACGACGCACCAATCCGGGGTGCCGCTTGTGCATCGCGGGCGCATTGGTAACCGGTTGTAACCAGTTGTTTTATGGCAGTCTGCCAATGACGACATCAAGCGCGTGGTTTATCGTCCAGCGCGTCAACCAGAATATCCACAAACCGCGGCAATACCGCCAAGGTGTCAAAGTCCGCTGCGACGTTTTCGCGTGCCTGCCGAACGACGCTACCACGGAGGGAGTCATCGTCAAGCAGGCGTTCAATCGCGGCGACCCAAGAGGCGACGTCGTCGTCCGCGAGCAACCCGGTCTCACCATCCCGGATATAGGTGAGATACGGCTCGGCACGCGAATAAACGCCTGCCGCGCCGCAAGCGGTGATCTCAAGATACTTGTTTGGGCATTTTGACGCTTCAAATCGGCTGCGTCCGACCGGTGCCACCAACACATCCGGTGCCGCGGCGACAACGGTGGCGGCGTAGGCGGCGTAGTTGAACTGGTATGGCTCAAAGTGCACGCGTCCAGCAGGCAGCGCAGCAAGTTCATCCGGTAGCGCATTCGACATCACGAAAACATCCACATCTGCACGTCGACGCACGATGCTGACCAACGCATCAAAGGCAACCATGTTCTTGCGCAGGCTACCGACATAACCGATCTTGACTCGTTGCCCCGATTGCCGCCCCGACTGTCGCTGCGCAAGGACGGTCGGCTCCGATGGTGGCGCTAGAGTGGACGTTTGAAACGTCCGCAGATCGACATTGGTCGGCAAGGTCACCACCCGCTTGGCGTACGGTCGCAGATCCTCTGCCAACGGCTCGCGGTAGGTGAGGGTCACGTCTGCCGCACGCACCAACTTGAGAAAATTCTCAAACGGCGGCGCGCCGGGCGTAAAAATCAGCGCGTACTCGTCCCATTCGCGGCCGAGCCAGAACCAATTGTCGTCGAGCATGTACAGCGTGCGGATGTGCCGTTCGGTGCAAGTGTTGATCAGTTCAACGCCGTTGTCGCTACGCACCCGACTGAAGATCACCAGGTCCGATCCGGCAATATCGTCGGCCGTGGCGAGCTCATCGAGGACGGTGCGCCAATTAACTGCGCCCCATTCGCGCATGAGTGAAAAGTAATTGAAAAAACACAATTGATTGTGGGCAGGTTCGTTGACGCCGCCGATGATGGTGATGTTGAGCGGTCGGCCGAGTTGCTTCAGCAAGGCATGAAGTCTGGACTGCACCGCCTCTGGCAGCGCACGCCACGACGGAGATTTCGCGCTCAAGACGGATGCTGACGGCGTCGCTGTCGATACCGTTGTCATCAACTCATCTTCTCTGGCGGGTGAGACCCGCATCGCTTCCGCTTCAAGGCGCATCAGTTGGCGCAGGTTTTGATCCACGGGTGCCGCCAGCGCGCCAGCAAATGGAAACTGGTGCCAGCCCGGGCCCGGCACCGGTTGCATCGGAATCGACGCGATGCGGTGGCGTCTACTTGCCCGTAAACAGAACTCCCACCACCACATGCGTTGCAGCGTTGGCGCTTCCGTGAAACCGCCCGTCTTGCGTAAGAAGTCGCGCCGGATCATGGTGTTACCCATGGGCACCAGATCGAGCATCTGCAACCAGGCGTGGGGGTAGTCGCTCGAAAATTGATCGTCTTGGTGTACCAGCCATGATTCGTCGGCGGCCGTACGACCTTCGCTGTGGCTACGATAGCCTGCGATGACCGGCGCGTTTGCCATCGGCAACGTGTTTTGCCACGCGGCAAGGTTTGAATACCACGTGCTGATCTCGCTGCCGATGCCGAGTATCGCCAGCCACTCGGTCGACACCTCATCGAGTACCGCATTGAGCATCCGCCCGGGTAGTTCATGCGGCCCTGCAATCGTTGTTACCCTAGCCCCATGAACTGACAACTCGTCTTCGCTGAAGCATTCACGCCAGCGCGCGCCGTCGAACACGAGCATGACGCGGACGGCGTCGGGATTGCGTTCGGCGTAGTAGCGCAAGTCAAACAGCGTCTGCTTGGCCTGACCGACCAGCCGGTCAACGTCGCCGGTGATCAACATTACGACGGTCAGAGGCGCTGTGGCGTTCACGTTTGTGCGATGTTTACGCCGCAGGCAGCATTGCGGAACGGCCGAGCGCATGGCTCTTATAGGCATTCACCACTGCGTTAGTTGGCCCATCCTCCATGATGCGGCCTTTGTTCATCCACACGGTACGGTTACAGTATTCGGTGAGCAGATCGAGACTGTGAGAAGAGAACACGAGGATCTTGCCTTGATCCATGAACTCGCGCATTCGCACGTTGGCTTTTTCCGTGAACGACAAGTCACCGGCACCCATCACTTCGTCGAGCAATAGTATTTCCGGGTTCACCGATGTTGAGACCGCAAACGCGAGGCGGACAAACATGCCGGTCGAATAGGTGCGCACCGGGTAATCAAGAAACTTGCCCAGCTCGGAAAAATCCGCAATCTCGGGCAACTTGGCTTCGATTTCATCCGGCCGCATACCCAGCAGCATGGCGCGGATGCGGATGTTTTCCCAGCCGGAGCGGTTGTACTCAAAGCCGGTGGCGAACTCAAACAGGGGGCACACATGACCGAGCGTTTTCGCCGTACCCGCGGTTGGCGGATAAATGCCCGCCATGACTTTCAGCAATGTCGATTTGCCTGCACCGTTGTGACCAATCAGTCCGACGCGTTCACCTGCACGAATCTCAAGACTGACACCCTTGAGCGCCTCAACGACATTGCTCGGTCGCGGCGCACGACTCTTGAGGCCCGCCAAAAACCCCTTCAAGGTGTGTCCGTCAGCGGCCGCGCCAAGGTCGAACTTGACGCCGACATCCTTGAGTGAAATTGAAAGCGTCTTCATAGCAGATAGACGATACGACGATCGAGCCGCATCGAGACGAACACGGCAACCAGCGCGAGGATCGCAAGATAGATGCCGGTCGCAACATAAACCTCAGTGGGCGCGGCCTCCAGCTTGGTCAATGGATGTCGGATGATTTCGATCAGATAGTAAAGCGGGTTGTACTTGTAGACAAAGTCGAGGCCGCGCTCCTTGAGCGTGCCAACGGTAAAGAACACCGGCGTGACAAACATTAATACCTGCAGAAGTGCCGTCATGCCGTGCGGCAGATCACGAAAACGCGCCGAGGCGTACGCCATGATGGTGGCGTGCAGGTAGCTTGCCAGCAGCAACATTAGAAGCCCCGGCAGAACCCACAGCATGCCGACACCGAATGACTGCCCCATCCACGCGAACACGGCGAAAAAAATCGCGCCGCCGATGGCAAACGGCACGCTGGCGTTGACGATTACGCGCAGCACATAGATCTGCTTGGGATAGATGAACTGCTTGATATAGCCCTCTGCGAAAACAAACGCGTTACCGCCCTCGGTGATGGTTTGGCTGAGAAATCCCCAGCAAACAAAACCGATGGTCAGGAATGGCAAGTAGGTGCTTAGCGGTTGATTGAACAACGTGCCGTAAATAACGCCCATACCGCCGACCCACATCGCCAGATTCAGCAATATCCACGTCGGTCCGACCGCTGATTTGGCAAAGCGGTTTCGCACATCGGCCATGCCCAGGTGCCACCATACGCGCCAGTTCCTGAGGGCGGCGATGTTGTCACGGACGAGTTTTTGGTAGACGGTCATGTTGGACGCATCTCCATCAGTGCCATGCCATCGTGTTCGTCGTGTTTGGCGAAGCCGATTGATTCATACAAGCGGATTGCGCGGGCGTTGCCGGACAACACCTCAAGATAGACGCGCTGCAAGACGAGCTCCTTAAATGCAAACTGCACCAACGCTGCGATCGCCTCGCGTATGAAACCCTTACCGGACACACCCGGTGCGGCGATAAAGCGGCCAACTTCAGCTTCACCGCTTTCGCGGTCAATGGCGTAGATCGATACCTGGCCGACTGGCGTGCCAGTCAGGGTATCTTCAACGACAAACATCAGCGAATCATCGACCAATTGGTGCTGCGTAAACCACGCACGGTGGCTTTCCATGCCGATGATGTCCGATTGCTTGAACCAGCGGCGTACCTCGTCGCGGTTACGCCAAGCCAGCGTCATGTCGAGATCGTCCTCTGCCAGCAATCGCAGGCGTACGCGGGGGGCGCGAATTTCAGCGGTGCCCGGCTTCATTTGGCGGCGTGTCGCACGACGGCGGCGATGACACGATCAACGTCACCGTCCGCTAAACGCAGATGCAACGGTAGAGAAATGATCTCGTCCGAGGCGCGTCGCGCGCCCGGGCAGGTGCCGTCGCCATAGGCGAACATGCGGTAGAGCGTGTTGTCGCGGTAATGCACGCCGGGAAAGATGTTGTCTTTGTTGAGCGCTTCCATCAAATCATCCCGATTGCTCACGCGGATCTGAAACAAATGCGTTGCGGATTCGCAATTCGGGGCAATCGGAATCGTGTCGATATTGGCGTGCGACGCGAAGCCAGCGCGATAGCGTGCCGCAATCTCGCGCCGCCGCTGGTTGTCGCTGTCGAGATACTTCAGTTGCACTAACGCGATCGCGGCCATGATCGAATTGCCATGATATTTGTAGCCGACAAACTCGACGTCGTATTTCCACTTGTAGTTGCCCTGCGCGGCGGTGCGGGCGTAGGTGTCTTTGTTGATGCCCAGCCATGTGAGTTTGCGCGCGACTTCGTCGTCTCCCACGTCGCGGAAACACACCATGCCGGCGTCGGCAGTCGGCAGATTCTTCACCGCCTGGTAGCTGAACACCGTCGCGTCTGCATCGTGACCGACATGCGTCAATTTGCCGTCAGTCGTGACGCGCGTACCGGCCATGTGTGCCGCATCCAGAATCATCGCCAGCCCGCGTTCGCGACAGAGCTTGAGCACCGCATCGTACTGACCGGGGTTGCCGCCCATGCCGACGAACATCACCGCGCGCGTTTTCGGGGTGATCTTGGCGGCCACATCAGCGGCGTCGAGACACAGGAACGCATCGACATCGGCGAACACCGGCTTCATGTTGGCGTACAAAATCGTGTGGCTATCCGACACAAACGTGAGTGGCGTGGTGATGATTTCGTCGCCATCCGCCCATCCGTGTTTGCGTTTCAGCACTTCTACTACCAGATGCAGGCCGACCGTGGCCGAATTCAGAAAGTGCGCGTGCGGAAAACCGGTGTAACGCTTCCAAGCCTCCTCAAACGCGACGGTCTTGTATCCGAGCCCGGTCCAGCCTTTTTCCAGACACTCGCGAATTTCGGCGAGGCATTCGTCTATGCGAAATGTGGGAACAAATAATTGGACCGACGGGACGATGACTGCTGGCGGCACCTCTGCCGCTATCGAAGCGCGCTCAGCGAGGCAGTCGACCAGCTGTGTCTGCCAATCGCGCGTGACAATCCCTGCCGATTCGAGCTTCTCGTGCGACAGCACCGAATACGCCGGGCGCTTGGCTGGCGCGTTGTATTGCGCGCTGCTGATCGCCTCGACCTGTTGAATTTGTCGCTGCGGATCTTGCGTGTCGCGCATGATGGCGTCAGCAAAGCCGTGCCACGATGTCACGCCGGTCGCGGTGACGTGGTAAGTACCATTCGGAATCGTCAGTGCGATGGCGCCCGCACCCGGCATAACCATTTGTTGCGTGGCCACCGCCACATCGCGCACCCATGTTGGCGAGCCGAGTTGGTCGTTGACAACTTTCAACTCGCTGCGCTCGCGCGCCAGGCGCAGCATCGTCAACAAGAAATTGTGCCGCCGGTTGGAATACAGCCATGCGGCGCGCAAGACCAGATAGCGCTCAGCGATGCTGACAACGGCAAGTTCACCGGCCAGCTTGGTCTTGCCGTACACGTTTTGCGGCTGCACCGGGTCCGTTTCGCGATAGGGCGCACTGCCGTCACCCGCAAACACGTAGTCGGTCGAGTAGTGAATCAGCGCTGCGCCGCAGCGGTTGGCCTCTTCGGCGAGTATCGCTGGTGCGATGCCGTTGACTTGCATGGCAATCGCCGCATCACTTTCGGCATGATCGACTGCCGTGTATGCGGCGGCATTGATGATCAACGCAGGGGAAAATTCACGCACCTTCGCACGTATCTGGTCGGCCTTGGTCAGATCGAGTTGCGTACGATCCAGCGCCACCATCTCGACACCGGCAACACCGGCAAACAACCGCGCAAGCTCATGGCCAAGCTGGCCATTCTTACCCGTGATGAGGATTCTAGGAGCGGTCATTGACTGGGACGTTGGTGAATTTGATTGGGGCGTGAGTGAGGGAGACGGGGCGCACTACGCGAACGTCTCGGCGTCAGCAAGCAGCGGCGCATTTGCATCAGCCGCCTTCAACTGCGGCGGCATCGCAGCGTCAACTGGCCAGGGGATAGCGATGGCGGGGTCGTTCCAGCACAAGCTTCGCTCGAACTGCGGCGCGTAGTAGTCAGTAGTCTTGTACAAGAACTCAGCGCTATCGGAGGTCACCAGAAAACCGTGGGCAAAACCTTCCGGCACCCACAACATGCGCTTATTTTCTTCTGACAATGTGGCACAGGCATGGCGGCCGAAGGTTGGGGAAGCCCGGCGCATGTCAACCACGACGTCGAACACTTCGCCGCTCACCACGCGAACAAGTTTTCCCTGTGCCTGCTCGATTTGGTAGTGCAGTCCGCGCAGCACCCCGCGCGCGCTGCGTGAATGATTGTCCTGCACAAAACGCGCGGTGATACCGGTCGCTTCGGCAAACTTCTTTTCGTTGAAACTTTCGAAGAAAAATCCTCGGGCGTCGCCAAACACCGCTGGCTCGATGATCTTGACGTCGGCTATTTCGGTATCGATGATGCGCATCAGTCGGCTGTCTCAGACAACATGCGGATCAGATACTTTCCGTATTCGTTCTTGATCATCGGCTGCGCGAGCGCTTCGACTTGTGTCGCACTAATCCATCCCTGCCGGAAGGCGATTTCCTCGGGGCACGCGACCTTCAATCCTTGGCGGCGCTCGATGGTTTCGATGTACTGCGACGCTTCCAGCAACGACTCATGCGTGCCGGTATCCAGCCACGCCATACCGCGGCCCATCGTCTCACAGCTGAGTTCGCCGCGCTCAAGGTACAGGCGGTTCAAATCGGTGATCTCGAGCTCGCCGCGCGCGGATGGCTTGAGCGAACGCGCTAGTTCGCACACCTGCTTGTCGTAGAAATAGATCCCGGTCACGGCAAACCGTGACTTCGGCTGGGTCGGTTTTTCTTCCAGCGAAATCACGCGGCCGGTCTTGTCGAACTCCGCCACGCCGTAGCGCTCGGGATCGTTGACTTGATAGGCAAACACGGTCGCGCCCGTGGTGCGGTCAGCCGCGCGCTTGAGCTGGGCAGACAAGTCGTGTCCGTAGAAAATATTGTCGCCAAGAATCAGCGCCGAGTCGCCGCCATCGACGAACGACTCGCCAATGAGGAACGCTTGCGCTAGGCCGTCGGGTGACGGTTGCACCGCATAGCTCAGCGACAAGCCCCATTTCGCACCGTCGTCAAGCAGTTCGCGAAAACGCGGCGTGTCCTGCGGTGTGGAAATGATGAGAATGTCGCGAATACCAGCGAGCATCAAGGTGGTCAACGGGTAGTAGACCATCGGCTTGTCGTAGATCGGCAGCAACTGTTTGGAAACGACTTGGGTGACGGGGTACAACCTCGTACCACTCCCGCCGGCCAACACAATCCCCTTACGATTGGCGCTCATGCCGCTTTCCCATAATGCGTGTCGATCCAATTTTTGTAATTTCCTGAGGTCACACCGTCAACCCAGATTTGGTTACTGAGGTACCACTGAATCGTTTTTCTCAAACCGGTTTCGAAATTTTCCGCGGCGCGCCAGCCGAGTTCCACTTCCAGCTTGGTAGCGTCAATGGCGTAGCGCCGGTCGTGGCCAGGCCGGTCTTTCACGAATGTAATCTGGTCCGTATACGAGACACCATCCGCGCGGGGCTTCAACTCATCGAGCAGCGCGCACAGCGCGTGTACCACCTCGAGATTGTTTCGTTCGTTGCGTCCGCCGACGTTGTAGGTCTCGCCAACGCGACCGCCATTGAGCACCATACGAATCGCGCTGCAGTGGTCTTCGACATACAGCCAATCACGCACGTTTTTGCCATCGCCATAAACCGGCAGCGGTTTCCCAGCGAGTGCATTGGTAATCATCAGCGGGATCAGCTTCTCGGGGAAGTGAAACGGCCCGTAGTTATTCGAGCAATTGGTCGTGAGCGTCGGCAGCCCGTGTGTGTGGTGGGCGGCCCGCACCAGATGGTCAGACGCGGCTTTGGACGCCGAGTACGGACTATTCGGCGCGTAGGTATGCTTTTCGGTAAATGCTGGTTCATTGAAGTCGAGCGAGCCATAAACTTCGTCGGTGCTGACATGCAAGAAACGAAAGGCGGCCTTTTCAGCCTCAGGCAGCGCGCCCCAGTAGCCGCGCACGGCTTCAATCAGACGAAACGTACCGACGATATTAGTATCGATGAATTCGGCCGCACCATGGATCGATCGATCAACATGACTCTCAGCGGCAAAGTTGACGATCGCCGTTGGCCCCGTCTCGGCTAGCAAACGGTCTATGAACTCCCGATCACCAATGTCGCCCTGCACAAAGCGATAGCGTGGATCGTCGGCGATATCCGCCAGCGACTGCAAATTACCCGCGTAAGTCAGCTTGTCGAGATTGACGACGCTGCCCGACTCCGTGGCGAGCCAATGGTGGATGAAGTTGGAGCCGATAAAACCGGCGCCGCCGGTAACAATAATCATGGGGTTCCGAACGTGCCTAAACCTCGCATTTTAGCAGTGGGGCCGCTCGTCAGAAATTTGCGCACCAACCGCTTGGTAACGGTTTGCGACGAGGGTAGGGAGGGTCTGATCAAGTTCATTCAATTCATTTTGCGGCGATATTTGGGCATCTGCGTTGTGATGCTTCTCGTGCGGTAGCCCCGCAACGCACCTTCGTCGCATGCCTAGCCGCTGCCCCAATCTCTCCACAATCTGAGCCAAAGCAACTTAATCAGACCCTCCCTAGCTCTTTTTATCGAGTTCGATGAGCTTGGCGTACTTGGCGAACGCCGCAAAACAGCCGACCGCGACATGCGCAAAGCCCGGACCGCCGTCGAGAAAACCCCGGCGCAGGATATAGAACTTGATAAAGCGGAAAAACGGACTCAACACCAGCTTGGCGTATCCGCTCCTGACACCCTGCGCGTACAGCGCCTCGGCATGCAACGTGGAATAGCTGTTCTGTTTTTGCAAATACGTCGCCACATCCTCGGCTGAATCGTGCAATAGATCGCCTTCGAGGCGGCCGACGCCATCGGTGGTGATAACCGCCTCGTGTACCGGATCGTTACTCCAGTCGGCGTACTGTCGGTGAAACAACCGTAGCGACCAGTCGGGATAGCCTTCGCCGTGCGCCAACCAGCGCCCCAGAAAGCGGTTGCGTCGTGGCATGCGGTAGGAGTGGAAGCTGCCACCGGCCAGCGCCTCGCGAATGCTCAACGCCAGCTTGGGACTGACACGCTCATCAATATCCAGACACAGCACCCAGTCATTCTTGGCCGCCGCAACGGCAAACTGTTTCTGTTTGCCAAAACCCAGCCATTCGTGCTCGATTACTTTGCAGCCCTTGACGGCGGCGATGGCGCGCGTTTCGTCGTCGGAACCGGAATCGACCACCAGCACTTCGTCGGCAAAGCTGACGCTGTCGATACATTCGCCGATCTGACTCGCGGCGTTCTTGGCAATGATGCATACCGACAACGGGATACGACCGCTGCGCCCGGATGCATGTGGAAGTGGATCACTCATGGTGGGCGCAGTTTAGCCCAAGCGGTTGGCCCATTCGCACTTCTACTGGCTGCCTTGCGTGTTGCGGCTACCACGCCGGCTGCGCGAAACCAATGCAGACACGTAGAATCTTGCCATGCCTCCGAATACGCGTGTCTTATTGGTCAAACTCTCCTCGCTAGGAGACGTGATCCACAACCTACCGGTCGCCACAGACATCAAGCGGGCGTTGCCAAATGCCGCCATTGACTGGGCCACCGAGGCACCTTACGCGCCACTAGTCGCGTTGCATCCGGCGATTCGACAGGCGTTTCCGGTCAGGCTGCGAGAACTCAAGTCGCGCTGGTACGACCCGGTGGCATGGAGTCGTTTCTTCGATGACAAGTCGCGTCTGGTCAATGAGCGCTACGACCTCGTGCTCGACACGCAGGGGTTGTTGAAGAGCGCGTTGGTGGCCGGTTGGCCGGGCAGTCCCGTCGCCGGCTACGACCGCAACAGCATTCGCGAGCCGCTGGCCAGCCGCTGGTATGAGAAACAGTTTGCCGTCTCGCGCAGTCTGCACGCGGTCGAGCGCAACCGCGCACTCGCGGCCGCCGCATTCGGGTATGAGCATGCAGCCGAATGCGACTACGGCCTGCCGCAAATTTGGCCGAAGGCGGACGATCTTCCGGCCACGCCGTACGTGGTTTGCCTGCACGCCACCAGCCGTGCCGACAAGTGCTGGCCGGCGAGCTCGTGGATTGCGCTCGGCCGACAGTTGAACGCGATGGGGCTGCATGTCGTGCTGCCCTCCGGTAGTCCGGCTGAATTCGCGCAGAGTCAGTACGTCGCAAAACAACTCGAGATGGCAACACCTCTCGCTGCCCGCTCGCTGGCCGATACCGCGGGCATTCTCGCGCACGCTGAAGCGGTGGTTGGCGTAGATACCGGCCTCGCGCATTTGGCAGTGGCGCTTAAACGGCCAACCATCGGCCTCTATCTGAGCACGCTGCCCGCCTTGACGGGCCTCTTCGATGGCAGCAGCGGTAGCGGTGCCGACACTAGCGGCGCGATCAATCTGGGCGGCGGCACGCGCAAGGAAATCGCTCGCATCGAGGTGGGAACAGTGATGCAACACCTCACGCCATTCATCGCCTCGCCCATTGATCAGACCACTAGCGCGCCTGCCTGATGCTGCGATTCATCTACACGCTACTCATGCATCTGTCCATCCCGGCCATCCTCGCCCGATTGTGGTTGCGCGGCCGCGCCGAGTCAGGCTACCGCAGATTCATCGGCGAACGTTTCGGCGGGTTGGACGAAGCGGGAGGTCGCAGCAGTAGCGCCGCGGCGATCTGGATCCACGCCGTGTCGGTCGGCGAAGTTCGCGCCGCGGTGCCGTTGATCGGCGGTCTGCGTGCCGCGCATCCCGAGTCTCGTGTGGTGCTGACGTGCATGACGCCAACCGGCAGACGCACCGCCCGCGACTTGTTTACCAGCAATGTCTCGGTATGTTATCTGCCCTACGATCTGCCCTGGGCGCTCGCGCGATTCATCACGCGCTGGCAGCCGATGATGCTAGTTGTGATGGAAACAGAACTGTGGCCAAACCTGCTGGCGGCATGTCAGGCGCGCAAGGTTCCAGCGTTTTTGGCTAACGCCCGTCTGTCAGAGAAGTCGCGCAGCGGCTACGCGAAGGTTGCGCCGATCCGCGCGTTGGCCGTCGATGCGTTCAGACGATTCAACGCGGTGATGGCGCAGTCGGAGGCCGACGCACAACGACTGCAATCGTTAGGCGCCCGCAACGTCGTCATCACCGGCAATGTGAAGTTCGATCTTGCCATTGATCCTGCGATGCTCGCCCTCGGCGCGTCGTGGCGCGCCAAACTCGCGGCGAACAATCGGCAGGTGGTGCTGCTCGCGAGCACGCGCGAGAACGAAGAAGTGGCGCTTGTCGAGGCGTTCCGCAATGTCGTTTC
>JAYVUH010000244.1:0-4761 GCA_043788115.1 Burkholderiales bacterium | reverse complement strand
GCGCTCATTTACTGGACCGCCAAGTGTTTGGACGTTGCCGATCGTTCTGAAGATCCCGCCACCAAGCGCTTCAATCAGGCGCTGGTCGATTTAATGATTCCGATCGTCAAAGGCTGGGCAACCGAAGCCGGTGTTCAGGTGAGTTCACTCGGCGTACAGATTCACGGCGGTATGGGCTTTATCGAAGAGACGGGTGCTGCGCAGTACTACCGCGATGCGCGTATCTCAACCATCTACGAAGGCACTACCGGCATTCAGGCGATTGATTTGGTCGGCCGCAAAGTCGGACGTGAAGGCGGCCAGACCGCACTCGCACTGATCGCTGAAATGCATAACACCGTCGCCACACTTGGTGCTTCGAATGATCTGAACCTGAAGGCAATCGGACCCTCACTATCACGCGGCCTTGAGAGCTTTAAGCGCGCCACCGAATGGATCGCGCTGACCTTCAAGGAAAACCAGGGCGCGGTGAATGCCGGGGCCGTGCACTACCTCATGCTGGCGGGAACGGTTTGCGGTGGCTGGATCATGGCTCGCGCAGCGATTGCGGCGGCCGAGCAACTTGCAAAGGGTGAGGGCGATACTGATTTTCTGAAAGCCAAGCTGCTGACGTCACGCTTCTTTGCCGATCACATCATGCCGTTTGCTGATGGCTATGCCGAGGCGGTCGTCAATGGTGCGAGCAGTGTGCTGGCGATGGAAGAGGCTTACTTCTAGCAAATTGTTCAGCGTCCGTCCGGTGATCGCTGGGTTGTCGTTGCGATTACTTGTAGGGCAGCGCGTCGCCCGGCCACGGATCAACATGTGGGTCGATGCCCGGCGCATCCATGCCGTGCAGTGCCGATGGCTCACCCTCGAGCGCGTCATGCACAGCGTGCCACACTGTTTCGGCGGTGATCTCGCTCATCGATACATGCTCTCGGCAGGTGGGGCCGGCCAGCGCATGGTCAATCGCTGAAAGAGCAGGGTGGTCGAGCGGCTTGTACAGAGCACTCGGAATCGACGGATGGTAGAGCACCACCATCGGCTTCTTGAGTGCGCTGAACAGATGCGTTGGCCCAGTATCAACACCAACGTACAGGTCGAGCAGTGACATTAAGGCAGCGGACTCCCGCAAGCTTGTCTTGCCGGCGAAACTGATGACCCGCCCGCGCAGAGAGCGCTCGAGTTCCGCAATTCGCGCCTGATCCCCCGCCGCGCCGAAACAAATGAAGCGCGCATCCGGGTAACGCTGCACGATACGCAGGCCTAGGTCGATGAATCGTTGAATCGGCCAGTCGCGCCACGACTTGGTGGCAAAACTGGCGACTTGAAACCCTACCTTGGGAAAATGATTGGAGGCACCGAGGATGCCGAACAGTGTTTCGACCGCAACCTGACGCTCATCTTTGGTGTGGGACATGTCGATGCCGAGACCTTGCGCGGAAACACCGACGGCGCGCGGCATGGCCAGAAACCATGCGACGGCATGAATGCTGTTCTGCGGCGGCGCATCGAACGCAAATGCCAGCCGCGCGTTCAACGCATTGTTACGCTGACGTTCTGCGATCACACGGGTCGCTTTGCGCAGCGCATAGCGCACCAAGCTCTCATCCTGACCCCAGACGAAGGCGTAGTCATACTCCGGCTTGGTTACGACGTCCTTCCAGCCTCGTAGCCATGCGGATTTCTTGGTGACGCGGCCGACCTTGGCGAGATACGGCAAGTTTTCTAACACCTCGGCGCGTTGCGGATGGCCGAGACACGTGATCTTGGCGTTCGGAAAAAATGCCGCAATTGCGCGGATGGCGGGTGTGGCAAGTAACGTATCGCCGATGCGCGTCACGTTGATGATGAGAACGCGCTCGGCGTTGGCGGCGTCAGCGATTGAAATGATCACGGCAGTGTCCGCCGCAGCTTGTCGAGTTGCGCAAGCGAAATTTGCAGAAAAAGTAGTTGCAGCACCTGCTCGGCGAATTGCGAATTCCCCTCGCGGTACAACTTCAGCAACGCAGCCGAGGCGGTCGCGAGAATCTGTCCCTCGCTGAGCGATTCAAGTTGCATCGGCATGTCGTCAAGCCGGTCCGCCAAGTCTGTTTGCAACCAAGCCTCAAGTGGCGGGTTGAATCCCTTCTTCTTCGCGCCAAACAAATCCAGCGGCGCGAGTTTTGGCATCGCCGCGCGAAGCAGGTGTTTGGCCGGCTTGGTGAAGCGTTGCGCAAGTGGCATGGTGTTGACCAGGCCGACCCAATCATGGTCGAGTAGCGGCGCACGCAGTTCGAGTCCGTGCGCCATGGTGCACAGGTCTCCCTTGCGCAGGATGTACTCGGGCAGATAGTTAAGCCGGTCGATCTCGAGTAACTCTCCCAAAGGTCCCCGTGGATCGGGCGTTTCCAGCCACTTTTGCCCCAAACACCGCCAGTAGACTGGACTTTTGCCGCGTAACCCGGGCTGCAACGCCGGTTGCAATGCAGCGCGCTGCGAAGGCGTGAAGCCAGAAAAACGCAGACTGTAGGCGTGCCACCAATCGAGCCGCGCCTCGTCAAGAAACTTAGTCAGCCGACTTCCAGCGATATCCGCAACGCGTGGCTGGCTGTTGTTGCCCCCGAGCAGTCTCCGACGCCAGCGCGTTTTCAAGTGTTTATCGAATCGCTTGTAGCCTGCAAACAACTCATCGCCACCATCGCCGCCCAGCACTACCTTGACGTGTTTGGTGGTCTCGCGTGCAAGGTACCAAGACGGAATCGCCGAGGGATCGGCAAACGGTTCATCGAGATCGGCGATGATCTGATCGATATCATCGCGAACGGTGGTCGGCACGGCGATGCGTTGGTTCGACAACCCGAGTGCTGCGGCGATGTTGGCAGCTTGCCCAGATTCATCCATGTCGGCGCGATCAAAGCCAGCGGTAAAGGTCTGCAATCCACCGTGTCCCGATGCTGCGAGTCGTGAGGCGACCACTGATGAATCAATACCCGACGACACCCAAACGCCGAGCGGCCGATCAGCCACCGTGCGCATCGAAACCGCTGCGTCGAGCGTTGAAAGCCAATCTGATTGCGCGATTGGTTGTTCGGAAAGCTGCGTTGGCGGCTGCCAATAACACTGGATTTCGGTGGCGCGGGTAGCAAGGTCGAACGACAGCCAATGCGCATTAGGCAAACGCTTGATGTTGGAAAATACCGTGCGTGGCGCCGGGATGTAGCGGTGCGCCAGATAGGCGTCCAGCGCCAACGGGTCCCAACCGCGCGCAGCCTTGGGGACAAACGGCAGCACGCTGCGTACCGTCGAGCCAAACGCGAAATTGCCGTCAACGCTCGAATAGACCATCGGCTTGAGTCCCATACGGTCGCGCACCAGCCACAGCTTGTTGATCCGAAGGTCAAGAATCGCAATCGCAAACATGCCTCGCAGCCGCGGAAGCATATCAATGCCCCAATGTTGGTAGGCGTGCAGAATGAACTCAGTGTCGGAGCGAGTTCTGAAAACGGCGTCAGCGGCCGTCAATTCTTCCGCGTGTCGCGCCCAGTCGTAAACTTCGCCGTTGTAACAGATCCAGACACTACCGTCGGCGCTGCTGGACCCGTTGTGCATCGGCTGATCGGCAATCGGCCGCGGATCAATGATGGACAAGCGCGCGTGTATCAACGCGTTGAAAGCGCTATCTGCCTCGCCCACACGCGTCCAATCCGCGTTCCAGCGTACGCTGTGCTGGGCGTCGGGCCCGCGCTTGGCCAGCGCCGTCATCATGGCCGCGGCGGTTGCGTCGGCAACCGAATGTTGCACAAAGAATCCGGCGATGCCGCACATAGTCAGGCCACCCTTTGCGTCATTGATGCGCGCTGAAGCACATCTTCAAAGACTTGTGTCATGCGATCGAGCATTACGTCGATGCCAAACGATTGCTGCGCAAAGGCGAGTCCCGCCTGTCCCATTTGTTGTCGCAGCTCGGCGTCGCCCATCAGCCGGCCCAACGCTTCGGCGAGCGCCACGGCATCCTTCGGCGTGACGAGAATCCCGGTCTTGCCGTCCTGCACCGCCTCGGCAATGGCACCGACCGGCGTGGAAACCACCGGCAACCCGCACGCCATCGCCTGCATGATGCCTTGCGGCACGCCTTCGTCGCCATAAGAGGGAAGGGCGAACAGATCCAGTGTTGACAGCCACTCGGGCACGTTGTCAACGTTGCCGACGAATCGAACGACGTCGTCAAGCTGTTCATCTCTGACGCGCGCGGTCAGGCGTGCCCGTTGCGGTCCGTCGCCAATGACAATCAGCCGCCATTCGGGAAAGCGGGCGCGCAACAACTTCAGAGCGTCGAGCAAATAGTCATGTCCCTTCCAGTCGCGCAGGGTCGCCAGAATGCCGATGGTGGGCTGCGACGGAACGCGTAACGTGGTGCGGGTGAGTGTTTTGTCGAGCGGACGGAAGCGCGTAAGGTCGATGCCGGTTCTGACCGAGGTCATCCGCACCAGCGCATAGCCGTTGTCGCGATGCAACTGTTGACGGAGTGCCTCGCCCGTTGTTGCGATGTGTGCCGTTGACTTGTCATACAGCCACCGCGTTGACCAGTGATTGTTGACGGCCGTCGAGACGTGGCGCGTCCGTACAATCGGCGGCGGCTTGGAAAGCATGGCGCAGGCGACTGCCGCCAACCACGCGTCGGTCGAGCTATGCGTGTTAATGACATCATATTCATCGCGGTGTCTCGCCAGCCAGTTGCGCATCGCCAACAGGGGGCCGACGCGCTTTTTTCCGATATTGATCGCCTCGACCGGAACA
>JAYVUH010000243.1:0-2340 GCA_043788115.1 Burkholderiales bacterium | reverse complement strand
CGTTTACTTCTTTGAGACGGGTACTACTTCAATATTTTGAGTTCAACTCACCCAGCGACCCATGCACCAAAGCACCAGCAGCACCTCATCAGCAACATCAGCCTAAGCCAACAATACCAACTCAACACCACCATCACCAAGCAAGTATCCTCAATACAAGAGTACCCACCTCAATCGGTTGTCACGTTTTTAAAGAGCGTACAAAAAATGCGTTGGTTGCGGGGGTAGGATTTGAACCTACGACCTTCGGGTTATGAGCCCGACGAGCTGCCAGACTGCTCCACCCCGCGTCCGAATTCAGCTTTGGTTATTGACCCAAACCTGATCACTTTTTGCCCCTAAATCGACTTTTTACAATCGTTTTGGAGAACCGCGATTATACGCACACTTTTTGGGTTCGTGCAAATCCGTTTGAGATTTTCTTTGTAGTCCAATCTCAAAAAATGACCTCTTGGCGACAACCCCATACGTATGCCCGCGTTCTGTTAGAAGTGGCCCTCGCAGGGTAGAGAAAAGACTCTAATTCCAGTACGACCAGATTTGCCAAACCCTAACTCCATATGACTGTCTTCATGGAACAACTGCCCACCGTTGCAATCGCTCTGGCACTGGCTTGGGCGAGCGGTCTACGTTTGTACTTCGTGCTGTTCGCGCTGGGCCTCGCCGGTTACGTCCAATGGCCAGGTTGGGAACTGCCATCCAGCCTGTCATTGCTCGCGCATCCGGTTGTGTTGGCGAGCACCGGGCTGCTGCTCGTGACGGAATTCTTTGCGGACAAGATCCCTGGCTTCGATACACTGTGGGACGCGATACATACCTTCATCCGCATTCCCGGTGGCGCGCTGCTGGCGGCGGGCACCTTAGGTGCGCAGGACGGCGCCGCTTGGGCACTGGCGGTCGGCTTGCTGGGGGGTACCATCACCGCTGGGACGCACTTCCTAAAGGCAGGTGGCCGCGCCGCCATTAATACATCGCCCGAGCCGGTATCCAATTGGACCGCCTCATTTGGCGAGGATGCGCTGGTGGTGGGAGGACTCTGGCTCGCTTATCAGTATCCGTTGGCATTTCTGGCCGGGCTAGCGCTATTCATGCTCATGGTCGCATGGATGTTGCCCAAGCTCTGGCGCCTTGGCGTACGAATGATGCGATTCTTACTTGGCCGGGTCGAACCGACCCCGGCACCTTAGTGCGTTGCGCTATTCGACGCTGCGACGATCAAGCAGCGCCTGCGCAAGCGTATTCGAGTCGACGTACTCGAGCTCTCCGCCCACCGGCAGTCCGCGCGCGATGCGCGAGACGCGTATTCCGTCTTCCATGAACATCTCGCTGATGTAATGCGAGGTCGCCTCTCCCTCAACCGTGAAATTGGTCGCAAGTATGACTTCCTGGACCAAACCGTCACGCACCCGGCGCTGTAGTCGATCGAGATGAATCTCGCGTGGGCCGATACCGTCCAGTGGCGATAGCTTTCCCATCAACACGAAATACAAACCACGGTAGGTTTGCGTCTGCTCCATCATCAACAAGTCGCTCGGTGACTCAACCACGCATAGCAATGATTTGTCACGTTTTGGATGCGCGCAAATTTCGCAGATATCGAGCTCGGAGAAGGTGTTGCACTTGGCGCAGTGACGGGTGCGCTCAATAGCGGCACGCATGGCCTCAGCCAGACGTAGCGCGCCATCCTGATCGCGTTGCAACAAATGAAACGCCATGCGTTGTGCAGACTTCGGCCCAACGCCCGGCAAACAGCGTAGTGCGTCAATCAGCGCCGCGAGACTTGACGGCCCGTTCATCTAGCGACCCGCTCGTTCAAAATGGCAACTTGAAGCCTGGCGGCATACCCATGCCTTGCGTAAATGCGCCCATCTTGGCCGACGACACTGCCTCGGCTTTGCGTACGGCATCGTTGACCGCCGCCGCAACAAGATCCTCGAGCATTTCGCGATCATCCATCACTGACGGGTCGATAGCGACGCGCTTGATGTCATTCTTGCAGGTCATTGTCACCTTCACCATGCCGCCACCAGCCGCCCCCTCGACCTCAACAGTGGCGAGCTCATCCTGCGCGCGCTTCATGTTTTCCTGCATTTGTTGCGCTTGCTTCATCAGGGCACCGAGGCCACCTTTGGGAATCATACATTTGCTCCGTAGGGTTCATTGATTTGTTAGCTGGCGGGTCGGATTGCACTGCGGTCGATAGTCACACCAAACTCGTCAGTCAGGTTCTTGATGAACGGGTCATTGGCAATGGACTGCTCAGCGTCCTGCTGGGCCTGGCTGCGGACGCGATCCTCGACGGCGGCAAGACTCGCCCCCGACACGGCCCCCACTTTCACC
>JAYVUH010000242.1:0-2483 GCA_043788115.1 Burkholderiales bacterium | reverse complement strand
CAAGGTTTTCAATCGATGGAGAGTCTGCTGGGCGAAGTGATGACGCGCCTCGATGAACTCTCCAAAAATCCATCATCGGTGGTCGGCAAAGAAACCGGGTTTGTCGATCTCGACAATCTGACGTCCGGAATGCAGGAGGGTGATCTCATTATTGTTGCGGGCAGACCGTCGATGGGAAAAACGGCCCTGAGTTTGAACCTCGCCGAACACGTCGCCGTCAATCTCGGCCTGCCGGTGCTGATCTACTCGATGGAGATGGGCGGCACGCAGATCGCCAATCGTTTTCTCTCGTCAATTTCGAAAGTTGACCAGCAGCGCCTCCGCACTGGTCAGCTCGATGCACGCGACTGGGACAAACTCAACCAGGCGATGGTGAAACTCAACACGGCGCCGATCCATATTGATGAAACGCCGGCGCTGAATGCACTCGAGCTGCGCGCTCGTGCACGCCGCATGTGGCGCATGTACGAAGGCCTAGGCTTGATCGTAGTCGACTACCTGCAGTTGATGTCGGCAACAGGAGCTGGCGAGAACCGGGCCACCGAGATCTCCGAGATTTCGCGTTCACTCAAAGCGTTGGCGAAGGAATTGAAAGTCCCGGTCGTTGCACTCTCGCAGTTGAACCGCTCGCTCGAACAACGCCCCAACAAGCGCCCGGTGATGTCGGATCTGCGCGAATCGGGCGCTATTGAGCAAGACGCTGACGTCATTATTTTTATTTATCGCGATGAAGTGTACAACCCCGAATCGCCTGACAAAGGTACGGCTGAGATCATTGTCAGCAAGCAGCGTAACGGACCGATTGGCACGGTGAGGCTGACCTTCGTCGGGCAAAATACCCGCTTTGAAAACCACGCTGGCGGCCGCGGCGGGGGCAGTTATTAGCGGCGTGCATTTCACCTGTCACTTGGCTCATGTGGCCGTGTCATCCCCGCGAACGCGGGGATCCATAACACGTGTGCCTTGCTGTGCGGGGCGAATGGATTCCCGCTTCCGCGGGAATGACACCTTTGATAGATTGGTCGCCCACGTCGACGCAAAGCCGTAAGCGGCCTGTCTAACCAAACGACGACGATGACCCGCCCCATCCGCGCTGAAATTTCTCTCTCCGCACTCCAGCACAATTACGCGCTGGCCAAGAGCACTGCACCGAAGTCCAAAGTCTTTGCTGTCGTCAAAGCCAACGCCTATGGCCACGGCCTAACGAACGCGGCTAAAGCACTCAAGCACGCCGATGGCTTCGCGACACTCGAACTCGATTCGGCTATCCAGCTGCGTAAGCTCGGACTCGAAGCGCCCATCCTCATGCTCGAGGGATTTTTCGGCGAGCAAGAGATTGAAGTCTTCGCCAACTACAACCTGACGACTGCAATTCGTGACGTTGAGGCTGCCAAACAATTAGCGGACGCCGATATTCAGGCACCACTCGATGTCTTCCTGAAATTCAACACCGGCATGAACCGGCTCGGCTTGTCCGGCCCGATGTCAGGCTTCGCGATTGGGTTGGCGGCGCAACACAAGAACTTCGGGAGTGTCACGTTGATGACGCACTTCGCCACTGCCGACGGCGTGCAGGGCGTGGCCACCCAGATGAAGCGTTTTGAAGAAATCGTGAATAACGCCAAACCGATCCTCGCAAACAAGGGCTTCACTCAAAGTGTGGCCAACTCCGCCGCGCTGTTGCGGTTCCAAAAAACGCATCGCGACTGGGTGCGCCCCGGCATCATGCTGTATGGCTCGTCGCCATTCGCGGATCGCACCGCTGACGATATTGGGCTTAAGCCCGTGATGACGCTACGCTCTGAGATCATCGGTGTGCAGAATCTTGAAAAGGGCGACACGGTCGGCTACGGTGCCTCCTTTATCGCGCAGAAGAAAATGCGCATCGGCATCGTCGCGTGCGGATACGCCGACGGTTACCCGCGCAGCGCACCGGGCACCAACGAACACGGCACACCGGTGATTGTGAGCGGCAAACGCTCTCGCACTATCGGCCGTGTATCGATGGATATGCTGGTGGTTGATTTGACCGACATTCCTCACGCCAAAGTCGGCGCGCCGGTGTGTCTGTGGGGGGAAGGGCTGCCTGCCGATGAAGTGGCACATGCGGCGGGGACGGTGGCGTATGAACTCTTCTGCGGCATCGCCGCGAGGGTGCCGGTGGTGGAGGTGGAGTAGTGCCAGTGCCTTCCAGGGGGGATCCAAGTTCACCCGCAGTCCCAATCCCAGCCCTGTCGAGACAATCCCCCAGAATCTGCGATACTGTATACATTAACAGTATTCAGAAAACCTACCCCATGGCCAAACCCAAAACCATCTACTCCTGCACTGAATGCGGCGGCCAATCGCCGAAATGGCAGGGGCAGTGCCCGCACTGCAACGCGTGGAACACGCTGGTCGAGTCGGTGGCTGAAGCGCCGACCACCAACCGCTTCGCAACACTTGCTGGTGTAGCCGCTGAGCGCGGCAAAGTGCAATCACTT
>JAYVUH010000241.1:0-2950 GCA_043788115.1 Burkholderiales bacterium | reverse complement strand
GCGGTTCGGGGAAATCAACGTCTTCTGCATCGGACACCGCGACGCGAAGCCGGCAATGTCGATGCATTCGCGTGCGCGGCGGTGATCGCTTCACTACCCTATCGGTCCTGTCCGGCGTATCATCGTATTCCTCGATGGGCTGATGGGCGTCAGTCTCGGTCAGCACTTCAACGACTGAGGTGTCGTTACCTTACTGCGGATCGCCAAGTACGCGGCTGATCTCGGTAGGCGATAAAAATTGAAGAATGAAAAAGGGGCGGCAGTATGCGCAAGCAATGCAATTCGGCGTACTCGCGTAGACGCTTGATGCCGACAATCTTGGCGGCGGTGGCGTGCGGCGTTCTCACAGCCTGCGAATCGGCGTCAACCGCGCCTCCGTCAGTCGGTGCCAGCGTAGCCTGTCTAGTCCCCGGCCGCTGCGGCCAGGCGTTGGCTTGCGAAGGACGGCAGATTAGTGTTGCCGGCCGTATTGATGCACTCAATATCTTCGACAACGCATCGCATCCCCAGTTGACGGTTCAGAAATTCTTCGTGCGCCCGATCCGTAGCGCGGAAGCCGTCGAAATTTGGGTTGAGTTGGCGAGCCCGTCTGCCACGGCGGAAATTTTTCGACGCGTTCGCGCTGCGGCGACTGCACAAACAGACGTATCGGTCACCGGTAAGGCCGTTGGCGTCGACCTGCACATCACCGGCTACTGCCATCGGATGTTCAAACTACATATCGACGCCGCGAACGCCATCGCCACGGGCGCAAATACTGCAACGGGAGGTTACGCAAAATGAATCTGTTCCCATCTGGTATTCGGTACTGCCTCGCGCGTTGGTCTTGGTCGGGTGTCGCACTTGTACTGAGTGTCCTGACCACACTCGGGACCGCAGCGGCACCGATTGATGACGCCACCGCGCTTCGTGTTGCGCGCAATTACATAACGCAGCACTTGGCGCTGCACGGCGATTGGAATGGCGCGGCGAATCCTGCGGTCAATCGCGTCGAGTTGTTGTCGCACGAGGGCGTGTCGATCGGATATCTGGTCTTGGTGAAACCTTCGGGCTATTTGCTGGTGTCGTACGACGATGACCTAGTGCCGGTGTTTTTGTATTCGCCGGCGGGCAATTTTGTGCCCGACCAAGTGGCGCAATTCGGTTCGGTCGAATCTTGGATCATGCCGGAGACCAAAATTCGCGTGCAATCGACGGTGAGTCGGCGCGAGGAGTTGCTGCAAACGAGTGACGAGAGCGTCATCGCGCAGATGCGCGCAGATGCGCCGTCGACGCGGGCGTGGCAGTTCTTCAATCGTGAGCCGGCCAGCTTTCAGCCGCTGATCGCGGGTGTAAACGAAAAAGTGGCGGGGCTCGACGGCGTCACGATCAAGGCGGAAAAACTCGGTCCGTTGATGAGTACGCGCTGGAATCAGGGTGAAGATCGCGCGCCGTATACCTACAACCTTTACACGCCCGCCGGCGCCGGCTGCACGCACACGGTGACCGGCTGCGTGGCGACGGCCACCGCGCAAATTCTGAAGTACTGGAACTGGCCGGATCGTGGGACCAGCAGTTCTTCATATGTGCTTAATGGGCAGACGCTCGCGGCGAACTATGACTTCGCGTACAACTGGACGGCGATGCCCACCTCGCTCAGCGCGTCAAGTTCCGCGTCCCAAATTGATGCTGTGGCGCGTCTGATGCAACACGTCGGCATCGCCTATCAGATGAACTATGGCTGCGGATCGACCGGCGGTTCCGGTGCATATACATCGGACGTCGCTACCGTACTGCCGCAGTATTTTAAATACCGTACTGGCATTCGCTCACTGGTACGTAGCTCCATGACGGCCGCAACATTCTTTGACGGCATCAAGGCCGAACTAGATGCGAATCCGCCGCGTCCTGTCCTGTTCAGCATGCAAGCGAGCGCTGGTGGACACGCCGTGGTGTTGGACGGCTACCAAGCCGGCGTGACCAATGTGGTACAGGTGAACATGGGCTGGGGCGGCAGCGCCAACGCGTTCTACGACATTTCCAACGACTGGTCGGCCGGTGGCATCAACTGGATCGCCAGTACGCAACGCGCCTACGTCGGCATTCAACCAACCTCGGCCGCAAGTTGCAGCTATACGCTCGGATCGTCCGGGACGTCAGTCGGAGCTGCGGGCGGTTCGGGAACCGTCTTCCTGACCACTGGCGCGACCTGCGCCTACACAGTGATCAACAGTACGTCCTGGATTACCGTCACGCCAACTTCGGGCAGTGGCACCACTAACTTTGGCTACAGCGTGGCACCCAATACCGGCAGCGGCGCACGTTCGGGGTCGCTCACCATCAGCGGTCAGATCTTCTCAGTGAGTCAGGCGGGCGGTTCGTGTAGCTACGCAATTTCATCGCCATCACAGTCATTCTCGTCTGGATCGGGCAGCACCAGCTTCTCGATCACCACCGGTTCAACCTGCAGTTGGAGTGTTGCGCCGAGCGGTAGTTGGGCGGGTGCGGATGCGTGGATCACGTTTTTGACGCCGACCTCGGGGTCGGGTTCCGCTACGATTTCCTACAGCGTTTCGCCCAACGGGGCTTCTGGATCGCGCACCTCAGCGCTATCCGTGTCCGGCCAATTGCATACGGTTACCCAGAGCGGCTCGTGTTCCTACGCGATCTTTCCAAGCACACAGTCCGTCGGTGCTTCGGCAAGTTCGGGCACATTCCGTCTCGAGTCAGGCAGCGCTTGTGCCTGGACAGTTGCCAGCGGAGTGGATTGGCTGAGTGCAACGCCGACCAGTGGAACCGGCTCAGCCACGATTTCGTACACCGCGAGCGCCAATGCGGGTGCGACGCGCAGCGGCACGGTGACGGCTGCGCGTCAGGTGTTCACGGTTACGCAAGCGGGCGCGGGAACGAGCTCGGCCGGCATTACGAATGGTGATTTTGAACAGGGTCGCGTCGCCTGGGTCGAGCAAGG
>JAYVUH010000240.1:0-7151 GCA_043788115.1 Burkholderiales bacterium | reverse complement strand
CGGGGCTGTTGGAAATCATACCGCGAAAATCGGTCACGCTGGAGGTGGCCGCAGCACCAGTGGTTTGATAGTTAAGCGGTGAGGGTGGTGCGAACCCAGTAATGGTCTGTATGCCTAGTGGCGGCGGTGCCTGCACCGAAATGTCGGCGCTGAGTTGCGGCGCGGCGCTGTAGCCAATGACGGCGGCTTGGTCTGCACTCACCGTGCACGTGCCGATAGCCTGCAAGGTCAGGACATTGCCTGTGACCGCGTCGCGATCAAGTAACAATCGAGCACAAGGACAATTGGGGACCACAATTAATTTCAGAAACCCTAGAATCCACGGGCGGTTTCAGATATTTGTGCGTGGGAAAGCCCGTCAATGCTGGTGTTTCACCGACGGGGTATTTCGTCGCTTTTCACTACTGAGTTGCAATAAGCGGTCGCGCAAGCGACAATGCTTCTCCCATATCAATCGTCGTCACCCATGAAATCACCCACCAAGGCCGCCGCTCCCCCGCCCGCCTATCTCGCCCGCATTCCTGAGGCCGAGGCCGCGATTCGCCAGACCGCCGACCGGCTGACGCAGCCGCGCGTGGCAGTGCTGGCCTGCTTGATGTCGTTGGATCACGCCGCCTCGCATTTCGATGTGGCACAAGCGCTTGCGCGGCATCACCCGATGGATCGGGTCACGGTGTATCGCGTGTTGGAGTGGCTGGTAGAAGTCGGTATCGCGCACCGCATTTCGGGTGATGATCGCGTGTGGCGGTTCATGATCAACGACCCGAGCGCCTCGATTGCGCCGCATCACCAGCACGCGCACTTCAGTTGCACGGCTTGCGGGCAGACGTTTTGTCTGGACGACGTGCCAAACAAATTGAATTTCAAACTCCCCAGCGGCTTCAAGCCGGCTGAAGTCGATTTGAAGTTTCGCGGCCGCTGTCTGCACTGCGTCTGACCGCAATGTCAGCGAGCACCATCACGCCGGTCACCCTCCTGACCGGTTTTCTCGGCAGCGGCAAGACCACGCTGCTCAATCACGTCTTGAATACGCCGGGCGTGCCGGAGACGGCGGTGTTGATCAATGAGTTCGGTGAAGTCTCGATTGACCACCTGCTAGTGCGCCGCGCGAGCGATGAGATTGTGGTGATGAAGAATGGCTGCGTTTGTTGCTCTGTCGCAGGCGACATGGTGAATGCCTTGCGTGAGCTCTACTTCAAGCGTAGCAAGGGCGAGGTGCCCAATTTCACGCGCGTCATCATCGAGACCACTGGGCTCGCCGACCCGGCACCGATCATGCATACGCTGATTGAAATGCCGGTGGTCGCAGCCCGCTATGTGTTGTCCGGCGTGGTCACCACCATCGACGCGACACACGGCAACCAACAACTTGACGAGCATCCCGAGTCAGTCAAACAGGCAGCGGTCGCGGATCGCATCATCATCACCAAGACCGATTTGGTCGATGCGGATACGCTGGCGAGGCTTCGGCAGCGATTGTCGGCGCTCAATCCCGGCGCGTTGGTGATTGAAGCCATCAACGGTCAAGTCGACTTTGCGCAGCTATTTGACACCGGCCTGTATCAGCCCGACAGCAAGGCACCCGATGTCGCGCGCTGGTTAAACGCCGAGGCGTACCGTCCGGCCGCGCGGCCCGCCAACCAACTTGGTCGCACGCCGACCCTCACAAAGCCACGGCACGATGAACGAATTTCGTCGATTTGCGTCCGATACAACGAACCGCTCGATTGGGACCGCTTGATCGACGTACTCGAAATGATGCAATCGATGCGCGGTGATCATTTGCTGCGAATTAAAGGCATTGTTAATGTGGAAGGCGAAACTCGGCCGCGCGCGCTGCATGGGGTGCAGCACACGCTCTATCCGGCTGCGAGCCTGCCAGCGTGGCCGGACGCCGACCACAGCACGCGTCTCGTTTTTATCGTCAAGGATCTCGATACCAATTTCATCCGTGATTCGCTCGACCAGTTTTTGCAATTGCGCGCGGTTGAATCCATCGCTGCATAGCCTTGTTTACGCACATATTGGCCACACCTAACGCACTTCCCCAATCACATTCCTCTGCACTTCGAACGGCTTCCAAATGGCAAATCCAAATCTCATCCCCGCAACCATCCTCACCGGCTTTCTCGGTGCGGGCAAAACCACGCTGCTGAACCGCATCCTCACGGAACGCCACGGCGAAAAAATTGCAGTCATCGAAAACGAATTTGGTGCCGAAGGCATCGATAACGAAATTCTGGTGCAGGACCGCGACGAGCAGATCGTGGAAATGAACAACGGTTGTATTTGCTGCACGGTGCGTGGCGATCTGGTGCGCATCCTCTCCGACCTCGCCGCCAAGCGCAAGACAGGCGAGCTCAAGTTTGACCGCGTAATTATCGAGACCACCGGGATGGCCGAGCCGGGCCCGGTCGCACAGTCATTCTTCATGGACGACGATATTCATGAGCAGTATGTGCTCGATGCCGTCATCACCGTGGTGGACGCCAAACACGGTAACGACACGCTGACGGCCAACGGCGAAGCACGTGCGCAAGTTGGTTTTGCCGATCGCATTCTGATTTCGAAAACTGACCTGATCGCCGAAGACGAGACCAAACAACTGATGGAACGCCTGCGTCGCATGAATCCACGCGCGGCGTTTCATAAGGTCAACTTTGGCACGACGGACCTGAAGGAAATTCTCGACATCCGCGGTTTCAACCTGAATGGCGTGCTTGAGATCGACCCGACATTTCTGACCGATGACCACCACACCCACTCCGATGATGTGCAGTCGTTTGTGTGGAAAGATGCGCGGCCGCTCGACATGGAGAAAATTGAAGCCTTCCTGTCACTGCTGATTCAAACCTACGGCGTCGATATGCTGCGCTATAAGGGCGTACTGAGTATCGACGGTCAGCCGAACCGCATGATCTTCCAAGGCGTGCATATGTTGATGGGCGGCACACCGGGCAAACCGTGGGCCGCTGGCGAGACGCGTGAATCCAAAATGGTGTTTATCGGTCGCAATCTACCCAAGCGGATTTTTGTCGAAGGGCTCGCCTATTGCGTGGCCGAAGACGCCAAAACTGCTGTCGAAATCAAGTAAACGTTGATGGCCGATCTGGTTCAACTTACCGGTGTCAGCTGCCGCTACGACAGCAGCGACAGCGTAACCTCCGCAGCCCCGGCAATCGGTTTGCCGGACATGCGCATTGCGGTCGGCCAACATACACTATTGCTAGGGCCATCCGGCAGCGGTAAGACCACGCTGATCAATTGCATCGCCGGGCTCCAGCGCGTCAGCGTCGGCCGCGTCGACGTTGACGGGACGGATCTGGCGACGTTATCAACGCGACAACGTGATCAATTGCGTGGCGCGCGAATCGGCATGGTCATGCAGCGGCTGCACTTGATTTCCGCGATGACAGTGCGCGCCAATTTACAACTCGCGCAGCGCCTCGCAGGACATGCGGTGAATGGCTCGCGAATCGGGAGTCTCGCGCGTGAGCTCGGCATTTTCGACAAGCTCGACAAGTTCCCCCGCCAGCTATCGCAGGGCGAAGCGCAACGTGCCGCGATTGCACGCGCGCTGGTGAACCAGCCTGCACTACTGCTTGCCGATGAGCCGACTTCCGCGCTGGATGACACCAGTTGCAACGCCGCCATCGGTCTGTTGCTGCTGCACGCACAGACGCACAATGCCACGCTGATCGTCGCGACCCACGATGCACGCATCAAGCCCCACTTCAGTAACGTCGTGCACCTGGGTACCACATCGGGTGCCACATTGGGTGCCGCATGAGTCACCTCACGACCGCCATGTCGATCGCGCTCGCTTATCTGCGCGAGAAGAAGCTTTCCACAGCGCTAAACGTGCTGTTACTCGGCCTCGGTGTCGGCACCATCGTCTCGCTGGTACTACTACTGGCACAGGCCGAAGACCGCATGGAGCGAGACGCCGGCGGCATCGATCTGGTCATCGGTGCCAAGGGCAGCCCGATGCAGTTGATCCTATCGTCAATCTTTCAGGTGGACATTCCGACCGGCAACATTCCGCTGGCGGAAGCCTCGCAGATCATCGACGAGCCGGTCGTCAAGCGCGCCATTCCACTGGCGCTGGGCGACAGTTACAAGGGCTTCCGAATTGTGGGCACCAACCCGGCGTACTTGGAGCTCTATGACGGAAAACTGGCGGCCGGACGCATCTGGGACAAGCCGCTCGAAGCCTTGCTTGGGGCCGACGCGGCACGCGCAACGGGGCTCACGATCGGCGCGAAGTTTGTCGGTACGCACGGGCTGACGGATAGCGGCGGGTCAGAGCACGGCGACCAGCCGTACCTCGTCACGGGCATCTTGGCGCCCTCGGGCAGCGTCATGGATCGCTTGATTCTGACCAGCGTGGCCAGTGTCTGGCAGTTGCACGACCACGGTGACGCCAAGGGGGCGGCAAAACCGGCAAAGCATGTGGAAGGTGACGATCACGATCACTCGTCGTCAAAAGAAGTTACCGCCTATCTGATTCAATACGCTACCCCGCTCGCCGCCGTTTCGTTTCCACGCTTGGTGAACGCCTCGTCGTCCATGCAAGCGGCATCGCCGGCGATGGAAAGCGCCAGACTGTTTCAACTGGTGGGTGTCGGTGTCACGGCGTTGAAAGGGTTTGCGGTTGTCATGATGCTGTGCGCTGGACTTGGCATCTTTATCGGCCTCATGAACGCGCTCGACGAGCGGCGCGCCGATCTGGCGCTGCTGCGTGTTCTCGGTGCGCCACCTGCTGTGGTCGTGTTGTCGACACTTCTGCAGGGCGCAGTCTTGGGATTGACGGGCGTTATACTTGGGCTTGCATTGGGACACGCTGGCGCTGAGTGGATCGGACAGACTTATGCCGCATCGCAACGCGTCGCGATTGGCGGCCGGGTTTGGGTCACGCAGGAATGGTGGATTGTCGGCGGCGCACTGTTGTTGGCGTTACTGGCGTCGCTCATCCCGGCATGGCGCGCCTACCGAGAAGCGACACCCGAGTTATTGGCGAGCCGTTAGTACCGTTTGCAGTTGGTCCGCGTCGTTTTGAATTTGCTACCACACGTTTAATTTGGAAAACCATGAATAGGCTTACGGAACTTCTCTCACGCAACAAGCTATGTGCTTTGCTGGCAAGCGGTCTGGCCATGCTGTCGCTCTATGCCACCGCGCAGCCGGTACCGGGGGTACCCGGGGCCAACGCACCGGGTAAGATTCCTGATGAGCAGCTGTTCGGTTTTATCGGCAAGGATCCGCTGCCGCCGGGCACGGTGCCGTGGCAGTTGCTCAGGCAGGTGAAGCTGGTCGAAGCCAAATCCAAGGACGCGAAGGACACCAAGAAGGGCACGACGTTGATGCGCCCCGAGTTCAGCCCGCGCATCCAGGAACTCGACAAGCAGGAAGTGAAGTTGTATGGCTTCGTCATGCCGCTTTCCACCGCAGCCCGGCAGAAGCACTTTCTGTTGTCGCCCCTGCCATCGCACTGTCCTTATTGCGTGTACCAAGGGCCGGATTCGCTGGTCGAAGTCGTGGCGAAAATCCCGGTCGAGTTCAACCAGTGGGAGCCGATCGTAGTGACCGGACGCTTCGAACTAGTGAATGATCCGCAACTGTTCTACCGGCTGACCAACGCCGAGTCGGTCAAGTACTAGCCAATAGCCCGTCGGCAGCAGGAATTTCTTCGTCAATGGCAACCGCCCCGACTCCAAAGTTCAGCACGACGGTAGGTTCGACGTCCGGTAGCCGCGCGGCGGTATCTGCATCCGGTGTGTTTTCGGTCGATACGCTGTCGCCTGGTTCAGCCAGCTTTCCGCCCATCTACGAGGCGGCGATTCTCTATGCTGCCGATTGCTGCGACGCGGCGGAGGTGGTACTAAAGGAGTATCTGGCCACCAACGATGGCAAGAACAGTATCCGCGCATGGCTGTCCATTTTTGACTTCTACCAGCTAACCAACAATCGGCGCGAATTTGACGCATTGTCGATGGCGTTCACGGTCAAGTTTGAGCGCTCGCCGCCCAACTGGCCGGATTCAGCCGATAGCGCAGACCCGCGTCGCCGCGAAAAGCGCGAACGCAAAGATTTGTTTGTCATCATGCCCACCCAAGACGGCGCGATTCTGGCGGAGATTGATCGCTTTGAAACGTTCAGCAGCCAGATGGGAAGCGCGCGCCTCGACTTCAGCAAAGTCAAACATTTGCTGGCGGAGGAGGCCGAGCTGTTCACCATCGTTTTACAACGCATCCGCAAAGCGAAGGTTCCACTCTGGTTCAATAATCTCGACGAGTTTGTTATGCAACTCAAGCGCGGCATTAACGAAAAGACCAGCGAGCCGCTTGAGAACAGCCAGGGTTTCTGGGCGATGTTGTTCGAGCTATACATCCTTGACGGCCGCCTGCAAGAGTATGAAGACTTGGGGCTCGAATACGCCGTCGCCTTCGAGATCTCGCCGCCCGCCTGGGAAACGATAACCCGACCGACGGCAAGCGAAGACAAAAATATCGCCGAAGCCTACACTGAGACAAACTTGGCGTTGCCAATCGGCTTTTCACTCAAGGGCGTGGTGAGCCAAGCCAGCCGCGAAATGCTCCAGCAACTCGCGGTATATGCCTCAGGACGCCAGGAAGTTGCGATCGACATGAGCGGTGTCTTGCGTATTGATTTTGCGGCCGCAGGGCTCTTCTTCGAGGCGATTCGTGCCATTCATTTGTCGCAAAAGCGCGTCGTGTTGTCGAACCTCAACGAACTTGTCGCAGCGTTGCTTGAAGTATTTGGCACGTCGAAACACGCCATCATCATGCGTAAGAAGTCGTTCTGATGCCCGCCGCCGACGCTTTGCCATCTCCGGCTGCGGCAGTTCATTTAACTCATTGAATCGTCGATATGTCCCGAGAGCCCGAGCAGTTTCACGGTACCACCATTGTTTCTGTCAGACGTGGCCGCCAGGTAGCCATGGGCGGTGATGGCCAGGTCACACTCGGTAACATCGTGGTCAAGGCCAGCGCACGCAAAGTGCGCAGACTTTTTAAGGACCAGATCCTCGCTGGATTCGCCGGCGCGACCGCCGACGCGTTCACTCTCTTTGAGCGTTTTGAATCCAAGCTCGAGAAGCATCAGGGCAATCTGATGCGCTCCGCTATTGA
>JAYVUH010000239.1:0-5974 GCA_043788115.1 Burkholderiales bacterium | reverse complement strand
CGTCGCAGTGCGGCCAAACGGTCGGTGCGGCACTTGTTATTGATAGTTCAAAGGATTGCAACCGTCTGATGAACACGGATGTTGAGGCCCGCCGCGCCGTGGTGGAGCCCGGCATGGTGCTCGATCATTTGAATGAACAGCTGAAACGCCATGGGTTGTGGTTTCCAGTGGACGTGTCAACGTCTGCACAGGCAACCATCGGCGGCATGGCGGGCAACAATTCATGTGGCTCGCGTTCAATCTTCTACGGCAACATGGTGCACAACGTTGCGGCCATCGAGGCGCTGCTGGTTGACGGTACCACGGGGCGTTTCGATGATTCGCCAAACGCACAAGCCGGCGGGCGTTTCAAACAGATCGTTGACGGTGTTCGCGCCATCTGTGAACGCGAACGCGACGAAATCGCGGCGCGATTCCCGCCGCTGTTGCGTCGGGTGGCCGGTTACAACCTGGACATTTTCAACCCGCAAGACCCGATGCGGTACAACACGTCACGGCCGAATCTGGCGCATTTACTGGTCGGCTCGGAGGGGACGCTGGCGTTCTACAAATCGCTGGAGTTGAAGCTCTCGCCGCTGCCGGCAAACAAGGTGTTGGGCGTGGTGAATTTCCCGACCTTTTATCAGGCGATGGATCTCACCCAGCACATCGTCAAGCTGAGCCCGGTGGCGGTCGAATTGGTGGATCGCACCATGATCGACTTGGCGCGTAACAATCCGGCATTTCGCTCAGTGATCGACGCCGCGCTGATCGACACACCCGAGGCTATTTTATTGGTCGAATTCGCCGGCGAGAGTTTGGCCGAGATCGAGTGCCGCTTGGAGGATCTGTCGGTATTGATGAGTGATCTTGGTGTGCCCGATAGTGTCGTGAAGATGACCAACGTGAACGCGCAGAAGCAGCTCTGGGAAGTGCGCAAGGCCGGTTTGAACATCATGATGTCGATGAAGGGCGATGGCAAACCCGTCAGCTTTATCGAAGACTGCGCGGTGCCGCTACCGCATCTGGCGGAATACACACGCCGCTTGACGGAAGTGTTTGAGAAGCACGGCACGCGCGGCACTTGGTATGCGCACGCCAGCGTCGGCACCTTACATGTGCGACCCATTTTGAACATGAAAACTGACGGCGCGGGCAAGATGCGCGCGATTGCAGAAGAGGCGGCAGCGCTCGTCAAGGAATACAAAGGTGTTTACTCCGGTGAGCACGGTGATGGCTTGGTGCGAAGCGAGTGGATTGCGCCGTTCTTCGGGCCGCGCCTGACCGCGGCGCTTGGTGAAATCAAGACGCTGTTCGACCCGAACAACCTGATGAACCCCGGCAAGATCGTTTCGCCGCGCGGAAATCTATCAAAGCAAGACGACCGCAGCTTGTTTCGCTTCAAGCCAGACTACGCGACGCCGCCGATTGCCACAGTGCTCGACTGGAAAGCCGAGTTTGGCGAACGCGGCCTCGCCGCCGCGGTCGAGATGTGTAACAACAACGGACACTGCCGCAAGTTCGACGCCGGCACCATGTGTCCCAGTTACCGTGCGACCAAGGACGAGCAGCACGTTACGCGTGGTCGCGCCAACACGTTACGACTCGCCATGTCCAATCAGCTCGATGGCGACACTGACGGCTGGGCGTCTCAGTCGGTGAAGGACGCGATGGATCTTTGTGTGGGCTGCAAAGGCTGCAAACGCGAATGCCCGACCGGTGTGGATATGGCGAAGATGAAGGTGGAGTTTCTGCACCACTACAAAGCCCGCCACGGCCATACCCTGCGAGACAAATTGGTCGCGCACTTGCCGCGTTATGCGCCGATCGTGTCGCGCTTCGCCGCATTAATCAATGCGCTGGAGCGCGTGCCGGGTCTGAAGCAAATCCGCGAAGCTGTCATTGGACTCTCCGCTCGTCGCTCGCTGCCGACGTGGCACAAGCAGCCGTTTACCACCCAAGCCGCTGCCAGCGTTGTCAGCAATGAAAAAGAAGTGGTTCTGTTCGCCGACACATTCAACAACTACTTCGAGGCGGACAACCTCACGGCCGCGCGCGAGGTGCTGGAGGCTGGGGGCTATACAGTACACATTGCGCAAGCCGCAGACACCAAGCGGCCGCTATGCTGTGGTCGCACTTATCTCGCGACCGGCATGGTCGACGAAGCCAAAGCAGAAGCACGGCGCACCATCGATACGCTCCGCCCGTATGTCGATCGCGGCGTCGCGGTGGTTGGGTTGGAGCCGTCGTGTCTATTGACGCTACGTGATGAATTCCAATCGCTGTTGCCGGGTGAAGCGGCCGACCGACTGGCGGCCAATGCATTTTTGCTCGAAGAATTTCTGGTACGCGAGAAGCGGGCAGGGCGGCTCAATCTTTCATTGCAGCCCATCGCGCAAAAGCAGGCGCTGCTGCATGGTCACTGCCATCAGAAGGCGTTCGGCATCATGAGCGACGTGGAAGAAGTGCTGTCGTGGATTCCTGATCTCAACCGTTCGACCATTGCGTCGAGTTGCTGCGGCATGGCTGGTGCATTTGGCTTTGAGGCCGAGCATATTGATGTGTCGATGAAGATGGGCGAGCTATCGCTGTTACCAGCGGTGCGAAACGCCGATGCCGGCACACTCATCGTCGCGGATGGGACCAGCTGTCGCCATCAAATACACGATGGCGCAGCGCGCGAGGCGGTGCATGTGGCGAGAGCGCTGGCAAACGCGTTAGCGACTGCGCGGCAATAGCATCGGTAAAGGAATTGAGAGACGCCTATTGGCGGGCATCTCCAAGCACAAATGCCTGAAAATGCCCGTCCCTATTAGGGTTTGATGGTCAGATCAACACGTTGATGATCGCGTTGCCAATGCCCACCAACGCTGCGCCCGAGATCAGGCCAGCACAAATCGGCTCGCAGCCTTCCACCCAGAAATTGTGGCCCTTGGTGCCCGGCGTTTTGTTGCGACTGCCCATCCACCAGAACAGTAGCGCGCCGATCCACATCATGAATGAGGCGTCTGGTGGCAACACGACACCGAGACCGATCGAGACCGCCGATAGCGGGAAGCGGCCTTTGGTCATGATGCGCGCGACTTCAATTGCAACTGCGGCGAGGGCGGCGACGACCATGGAGATGACGGCTGATGTTGGCAGGCTGCTCACGCCTTTGGCGATCAACTCCGACACGCCTTTCCATTGCACGGCAGCCGGCATGGCGAACTGATCAGAGATGATGGTGCTAGCCGAGCGGATGCCATTGGCGTCGGGCGGCAGGAACAGCAGGAAGAACAGCGGAATGGCGACTATTGATCCGGCGAAGATACCAATGATGTGGCCGACCACCTGATGACGCGGCTTGCCGCCGAGCATGTAGCCTGGCTTGATGTCGGACAGCAGGTTGGCCGCGTTGGACGCGATCTCAGAGGTCATGCCGGCTGGGATCAGGTTGCTTGCGGGGTTCGCGCGATCGATGGCACCAATCGAAAACTGAGTGATCTTGGAGAGCGATCCGGTCGGCGTCCACGACGTGAGCGCCATCGAGTTGGTACAGATGATGGTTAGCACAAAGATCAGCGGCAGCGAAATGAATGCCAGTAACCAAGGTACGCCGAAGAAATAGTGTGTGGCGCTCGCGCCAAACACGCTGAAAATTGGCACGCCCACCCAGGAAATCCATAGCGGCACCTCGATGTCTTTCAACACGTCTGCCGCAGACGCTTCGGCACTGCGCTTACCCGTCAGTGACTTGAACGCCTGCGTGAAGATCTCCGGCTTGGCCAGCAAGCTCACCATCGAGCCCACCACCATCATGGTCACGCCCCACCAGAGCGCCCATTGGTTCACAATTTCGGCACGCGAAATTTTGACCAATGTGCCATCGGCCAGCATGCGCGGCGCGATATCACCAAGCTGGATCATCATCGGCGCGAGCACCACAAAGTTGATAAACGCCCCCAAGATGACACTGGTCGCCACGGCGATGCCCATCAGGCCGCCGATACCGATCATGGCAGCGTCGAGCGTGAGGCGCAGCCCCAGTTGGCGAATGTCGGTGCCGAGAATCGTTGGCATCCACCACTGGGCTTTGGCCGCGGCAGCGTAGTAGTAGGTGTCGATGCGTTCTTGAAAGTGCCAAGGCTCCATCAAGCCTGCCCATTTGTCCATCATCAGCAGCTTGAACTGGATGAGTTTCATCCAGCCATCTGAGATGATCATTTGATAAAGGCCGGTCAACACGGCGGTATAGCCGAGCAACTTGGCCTTAAACATGCCCGACGCCGCGTTGCCGGTGTAGAGCGCATCGAGCACCACACCGGCGGCACGGCCTTCTGGAAACGGCAACTGGTCTTCATTGATGAAACGTCGTTTCATCGGAAAGGCAATCAATACCCCAAGGATTGAGCACACCACCATCCAGATCATCATGTGCCACCACGCCGGGATGATGCCGGTCACCAGCATGTACGCCGCGAGGCTGGCGCCAAGCGGCATGACCATGTAGCCAGCAGCCGTGGCGATGGACTGCGTGCAGTTGTTCTCAAGGATGGTGTAATCCGCCCCCAACCCCATGCCGTGCAAGATGCGGAACAGGGCGAACGATAAGATTACTGAAGTGAGGCCCACGCCGATGCCAATGCCCGCTTTGGCGAGGACATAGAGCGCGGTGGCCGACAGGATGCCACCGAGGAAAAAACCGGTGATTCCCGAGCGCAGCGTGAGCTGCGGCATGTCAGCGCGATAGATATTTTTGAACCACCATTCGTCTTTTTGCTGGCGCGACCAAGTGCGAATTTGCTCGTCCGACAAACTTTGCAGTGCCATGTGTTTTCCTCACTTGATACGTGGTTGTTTGGCCGGGCCCCACTTGACAGCGTTGTGCGCCACCAGATCGCCCGTTTTGTTGTGAACGGATTATTGCGTATTACCACCAGTAGTGGTGCGCCTACAGTTTGACGCGACCCCAGTTTGATGCAACCGTTTGGGCGATCGGTAAGTCGCCGGCGGCCACTATTTCCGGCGCGCCTCGAACACGCCTTTTTTCTTGTTTTTGCGCACGTTGTTCCATAAGAAGCACTGGCCGTTCATGGCAACGTAGACGCCTGGGGGTTGTAGCTGTGCGTAGGCGAGGGCGCTGCCGAGGTTGAATAGCCCATCGGAAGAGCCAAACTTGTACGGCACCATGGCACCGGTGAGGATGACTGTCTTGCGCTTGACCAACGGTGCCAGAAAGCGCGCCGTGTCTTCTATGGTGTCGGTGCCGTGCGTGATGACGATGGCAGATTCTTTCGCCCTTTTACAAGCATCGGCGACGACCTGCCGATCAGCATCGGTCATGAGCAAGCTATCTTTCATCATCAAGGTATCGACGCGCGTATTCACAAGTGAGCGGCCCATGGCAAGCATTTCGTGCACATGCGTCTTTTTGAAAAACAACTCGCCGTTGAGTTCGTTGTATTCCTTGTCGAAGGTGCCACCGGTAATCAGAAGCGCAATTTTCATTTGAATGGGCTCAATACCAAGGTGCAGCGAGTTGTTCTTTGTCGTAGACGTGCATCACGGCGGCACGCTTGGCCATCATCTCGAGAAACGGGCCAAGGTGAAAGCGGCTACGCGCCGGGTTCGCCATGTTGCGGCTCCAGCGACACATCATGAATAGGAAAATATCCGCAATAGTGTATTGCGAGCCAAGCAAGTACGGCCCACCGGATTGCGCGAGTTGCGCGTCGAGAATATCAAACATCAACATCAAGCGATCCATCGCGCGCTGCTTCACGTCCTCGGCCTGGGCGCCACCCAGCCGCTCAGGGTAGAAGTAATGCATCATTTCCGCTTGGACTGTGTTCGTCATATAGATCAGCCAGCGATAGCACTGCGCGCGCGCCGCCGTTTGCAGCGGCGGAATCATGTTGGCTGCCGGGTGTTTGTCGGCCAGATGCAGCATGATCGCAGCAGTTTCTGGAATCGCAATGTCACCGTCAACGAGTGTTGGTATCGCACCGGCCGG
>JAYVUH010000238.1:0-2068 GCA_043788115.1 Burkholderiales bacterium | reverse complement strand
CGTTCAAATTTGACGGTGTGGATGATTTCATCTCTGTGCCGGACAGTCCCGCCTGGGCATTTGGAAATAACAATTTCACGATCGGACTGTGGGCAAACTTTGACGCTGTCCGTGCGGGGTCTGCCGGCCAAGCACCGAATGTCTTCATCGGCCAAGACGAGGGACCGGGGGCGCTTAACAAATGGGGATTCCTGCTCGCCGATGACGGCCTAAATTTCCACCTCAACGGTCCGTCCATTGGCCCCGTTTTTATTGGCCAGGTTCCGTTCGCGCCAACGCTTGGCACTTGGTATCACCTTGCTGTCTCGCGAACCGGAAATCTGTTCACGTTCTATGTGAATGGTGCCGCAGCAGGTGCTGCGATGAGTACGTCGCCGGTTCCAGATGTTAACGCGCCGCTCAACATTGGCCAGATCGAGGGCTTGGGTTATTTCGCGGGACGCATTGACGAGGTGCACATCTTGAATCGTGCACTTATGAGCAATGAAGTACAGGCGCTGTTCAACGACGGCAATTCGGGAACGTGCACGGCGATCGCGCCGGTGATCACCAGCAGCGCTCCGCTGGCGGGTAACGTTGGCGTCGTCTATTCTCACAAAGCCGTTGCAGCGGGTACCGGGCCGATAACTTGGAGTGCCACGGGTGCGTTACCACCCGGGTTGACCCTCAATACCGTCAGCGGAGAAATTGCCGGCACGCCGACTGCTGCGGGCACATCCATCTTTACCGTGCAAGCCGCTAACGGCACGCTGCCAGATGCGACGCAGCTGGTGACACTTGTGATCGGTGCCGCCGCATTAGCACCTACGATCACCTTCTCGACCTCACCGTCGAGCATCCCTGTGAACGGCACATCGGTTGGCACCTTGACTGTCACCAACCCGAATGCATCGCCGCTGACGGGTAACGCGTTCACGTTCAATTACTTGCCCGGACTCGTCAACGCACCATCGCCCAACGCCAGCTCCACCTGCGCTGGTGCGACACCAACGGCAACGCCGGGTGCCGCGCTATCGGCCACGACCTCCAGCTTCACCATTCCGGCCAGTGGTTCATGTACTTTCAGCGTCACCATCACCAGTGCGACCGCCGCGGTGTACTCGGGCAACATTTCTGTGAACTTGATCATGACCTCGGCCGGGGGCAGCAACGCAACGCCATTCAGTCTGACGGTCACCGCACTCGCGGCTGGCGTCAGCATCACGCCCGCAAGCTTTAGCTTTGCCAGTACCGCGGTTGGTACGCAATCTGCTGGACAGCTATTCACGATCACGAACAACAGCGCCCCGACGGGCACGCCTGTGGTCGTTAGTTCGGGGGACTTTGTGGTTAAAAGTACCAGTTGCATCGGACCACTGAGTGCGGGAACGTCATGTTCGGCAACGGTTATGTTTGCGCCGACCACGACAGGCGCGGCAACCGGAACGCTTTCCGCGACCATCGGCGCGTCTAACGCGACCGCCTCGCTCACGGCCACCGCGGTCGCGGGCCTCATCGCCGCACCTTCGTCAGTCAACTTCGGCAGCGTTGCCTCGGGCTTGTCGTCAGGCGTGCAGACGGTGACGATCACCAAAGCGGCGGGCGTTGGGTGCCTCGATTACAACGCGCCATCGTTCAGCGGCCCTGACGCCGCGAGCTTTGTGGTGGCGTCAAACACCTGCGGTGCGGCTGATCTTGGCATAAGCTGCACTCTCGGTGTGCGCTTCAACGCGGCTGGAGGCGGCGGTGCGCGCAACGCGTCGGTGTCGATTTCAGGCAGCGCTGGCGGCGGCTGTGCCGCACTGCTTCTCGGCGCACCCGCCGCCGATGGCGAAACCAAGTCCGGCCGATACGCGCTCGCCAAGCCCGCCGTGGCGACGCCATTTGTCAGTATCGCCTTGTTGGGCACTGTCACCGGTGTTGGCACCATCCCCGTCATCACCAGCGGTGCGCCGCCATCGGGTGTGCTCGGTCGCTTCTACCTCCACACCTTCACCGCCACCAGCGCCACACCGATCACCTGGAGCCTCGCGCCGGGCAGCACGCTGCCTGGCGGCTTGAGTCTCAACGCCAGCGGCGTGCTGTCTGG
>JAYVUH010000237.1:0-9286 GCA_043788115.1 Burkholderiales bacterium | reverse complement strand
GCGGCGGCGGCGGTCTGCGCTTCGACCATCTTGCGCGCCTCGATCTCGACCTGCAGCTTCTCGGCGGCGATCTCGGCAAGCCGCGACTCCATCTCTGCGCGCAGCCGCGACTCCTGGTCGGCGAGCATCCGCTTTGCATCAATTTCGGCGCGCTCCTTGGCTTCGGCCTCGATTTTGGCCAGCGACGTGCGCTCGGTTGAAAGCATCTCTTCAAGTTGCCTGCGCGCGTCGTCGCGAGCCTCTTCCCTGACGGCCGCCTCGACTTCAGCCCGCCCGCTCTCCTCGATGTCGGACTTCAGCAGAACCTCCATTTCGGCCCTGACTTTTGCCTCAATCTCCGCCTTCAACTGCGTGCGTAACTCGCGCTGTGCGGAAGCCAATTCCACTTCTTGACGTTTGGCGGCGGCTTCGGCCTGTGCACGCGCTTCGGACAAGGCGCGGGTTTCGATTTCGATTTTGCTTCTGGCTGCGGCGAACGCCTTCGCCTCGGCTTCGGCTTTCGCGCGCGCCTCGGCCAACAACTGCTGCGCCGCGACCTGCTGAGCCTGCTGCTGCTCGGTTAGTTTTTTTGTCGATGATGCGTATTCATCGCGCCTGCGCGCTTCGTCCGCAAGCTTGGCCTCGAGATCCTTGCGGGACGCGGCGGCGGCGAGCTCCGCACGACGCGCCTCTTCGATCGCACGCGCCTCCGCATCCTTGCGCGCTTTGGCTTCAACTTCAAGGCGCGCACGAATCTGTGCTTCGCGTTCAGCACGGGCGCGCGCTTCAGCTTGTGCCTTCTGTGCGGAAGCCCGTGCGGCTGCAAGCGCTTCAGCGGCAATCCGCTGGTCTTCCTCGTGCTTCTTGCGCTCGGCGAGCTTGACGGCGATTTGTGTCGCTTCATCTACTGGCGTGGCCGGCGGCGGCGGGGCATCAGCACGCGCGACCTGCTCATTGGCCCCTGCCGCGCGGAATTTGGAAGGTCCAAATGCGGCGACCGGCTCTTTGAGTGCTGCCGACATCTTGGCTGGTGCGGTGAAGTCAAAGTCATCGCCGTCGCCACCGAAATCGGACAGCGGCGCTTCGCTGCGGACTTCAAAAATCTTGATGAAGCCTTCCTTCTGGAGCTGGGTGAGTTCCTTCTCAAGCGCGGGGATCGCCACATCCACCTTGTCTGACAAGATCGTGATCGACGACCGTCCATCGATGGCTTTCAACACCTTGCCCGCTAGGCGCGACAGCGATTGCGTCTTCTGATTGAGCTGGGTGATACCCTTTGCCGTCTTGGTGAAGATGGTCTTCGCGTCCATTGTCTTCCTGGGGAATGCTGAAGGTTATTCTTGGATTTGCGCGGATCACCGTATGTGACTGCGTCCGCTCGTATCGTCTATAAAAGTCGCCGATGGGTCTGCGTTCAACCGCAAGGTGGTATTGGTCTGCCCCGTTCTCGCGGAGACCGATGCCACCCCAACCAGCTCACTTTCTTTCTTACTCGCCAATGTTCGCATGAAATCATCCAGCGTCATAGCGCGTCAGCCGTGCAATCCGCCCCATTTTCGCGCCAATTGTGCTTGTTGCCTGTCAACGACACCCAGCGGCCGCACGTTTTACGATCATTAACAGTCGTCAACACTGACCTTGCGACTAAAAACTTCGTGCCCGCGCTAAGCTTGGGCGCGCACCGAACGGAACCAGCATGCTTTCTTGCACCGCAACAATCCCATCTGCCCTGATCGTCGGCCGCCGCGCGCGCCAGTTGATGGGGATGCTGCTTGCGGTAGTGGCCATCGGTACGGCACTTGCTGAAACTTCCCCGCCTTCGCGCGTTGGTCGCGTCGGCTTCATTGAAGGCGAGGTTTCGTTTTTTGCTGATCGCGAAGAAGGCTGGCGCAAAGCGCGGCTGAACTACCCGGTGACCACCAAGAATTCGATCTGGTCCAACGGCCCAGGCCGTGCAGAGATACGGGTTGGCGCATCTGCGGTGAGGATCGACGCCGACAGCATGCTCGATTTTGTGACACTTGATGAATCGCTCACCGAGTTGTTCCTCCAGCGTGGCCGCCTGAGCATTCGCCTGCGTGGTGACGATTCCAATAACGGCGAGCGTGAAACGTTTCGCGTAAAAACCAACGAAGGCGTGATCGGGCTCGACGCCAACGGCCGCTACCGCATTGATGCCGCAGCCGATCGTAACGAGACGCGCATCACAGTGTTTAGTGGGCGCGCCCGCTTCGATAGCGGCAGCGCGCAGATCGCCGTCGATGTCGGGCGAACACTCTTCATTCGCGGTTCGGCCACATCGTCATTCACATTTGAAACGACCAGCGAGACGTCGTTCGACCGTTGGGCGCAAGCGCGTGATCAGCGCTGGGATGAAACCCACCAACGCTATGCTACCGAGCGTTTGATTTCGCCAAACATGACGGGCTATGAGGACCTCGACGCCAATGGCGAGTGGATTGATGACCGCGAATACGGCCGTCTGTGGACGCCACGTGTGGTGGTCGGCTGGGTACCGTACCGTTACGGTGCCTGGTCGTACGTACAGCCATGGGGCTGGACGTGGATTGACGACGCCCCGTGGGGATTTGCACCGTTTCACTATGGTCGCTGGGTACAGTTGCGCGCACGTTGGTACTGGTGGCCGGGTGGCTATCGCCATCGCCCCGTGTACGCGCCGGCGCTGGTCGGCTGGCACGGAAGCGGAAACTGGAACGTGTCAGTCGGCGTTGGCACGCCGATTGGCTGGTTTCCACTCGCACCGCGTGAACACTACGTGCCGACCTATTCAAACAACGTTACCTACATTCGCAATATCAACAACGTGACCAATAACATCATGGTCATCAATCCACCCAACCGGTATGTCAATCAGACGGCCGGCACGACGGTCGTCAACAATCGTGTGGTGGTCAATGGCGAGCCAGTGTGGCGACACGCCAGCATCGGCAGCGGCACGACGCGTCAAGTCAAACCTGCCGTCGATCCACACAGCCTACCGGGCACTGGCCAGCCAACCTGGGTCGTTGGCGAACCCCCGGCTCCACCACCACGCACGACGCCTAGCGCGCCAAAACCAACCGCCGTCGTCGGCGAACCGGTGCGAACACCGAGCTGGATCGGTGGCGAAGCACCGAGGGGCATCGTCTCAACGCCGGGTAGCGCAGGCACCGGTTCGGGCGCGGCGATTGTTCGGTCGGCAACCACACCAATAACAGCACCGACAGCGCCGATCGCTACACAGACCCCAACGGTGCCGGGAGAGCCGCTACCGATGGCCAAGCCAACCAAGCTGAACCCGCGCGTTTCCCCTGCGCCGGCACCGGCCGCGTCACCCATCCCAACTAATGTGGCACCCCGCGCCGACGGCCAGCCGAGCGTGGTGACGACCAAACCCGGCGTCCTGCGTGAGCCAGCGCCAACCGGGTCGACGAGCGAACGCGGCGAACGTGTTGAAAAAGGTGGGGCCGCGCGCGCGCCATCGAAAGAACCAAAGGAAAACAAGCCGCGCAATCAGAGCAACGCAACCGAGGAACCGAAGGCAAACGCAGGCGGCGGCAAAGTCGGCCACCAGCGTGTGGAGGAGCGCAGTCCCAAAACGGCACCGCAGTAGCCGCACATTGGCGTTGATTGGGCAGCGACTGCCGTTGACTTCTAGCGCATCGTTTCCCAATACGGCGGATCGCCGAAGGTGCGCTTGAGGAACTCGATGAACAACCGCACCTTGGCGGGAAGAAACTTGCGATCGGGATACACCGCGTAAATGTCGTTACCCGGGGCTGAGTAGGCCGACAGTACTTCGATCAGTCTGCCGTGGGCAATTTCGTCGGAGACCTCCCACGCACTACGCAATGCCAGCCCTTGCCCCGCCAGCGCCCACCTCGTCAGGACACCACCGTCGTTGCAATGCAAATTGCCCGAGACCTTGACGCGCTCGGGTTGGCCATCCTGCTGAAAATGCCAGGTATCGGACAAACCGTCTTCAGATGACGTGACCAAACAATTGTGACGCGACAGCTCGGCGAGCGTCTGCGGCCGTCCGGCGCGTTTGATGTAGCTCGGCGAGCCCACCACCATGCGGTGATTCCGCGCCAGCTTGGCGGCAATGAAGTCTGCGTTCTTCAGGTCGGCAATACGAATCGCCACGTCGACACGTTCGTTCTTGAGATCGACCAGTCGCTCCGACAAATGCAGCGTCAATGTGAGATTGGGATTCTCGGCGAGAAAGGCCGGCACGTGCGGCGCGATATGCTTACGACCGAACGACGTCGGTGCCGAGATGATTAACCGGCCAGTAGCGTTTTTTGCGCCGACTGCGATTGCCTCTTCGGCCGCGTTCAAATCATTGATGAACTCTCGCACGCTCTCGAAGAACGCGGAGCCTTCCGGTGTCAGGGTAATCTTACGCGTCGAGCGCTTGAACAATTTCACTCCGATGCGCGCTTCCAGCTGGTCGATCCGCCGACCGACCATGGCGGGCGTCACGCCCTCCTCGCGGGCGACCGCAGACAGGCTCTCGGTCTTGGCGACATCTAGAAATGTTTGTAACGCTTTAAACCTATCCATACCCCTCCAAGTCACTTGGCGGTAAATCCAAGTATCAAATGCTTATGTTTTGGTGCTTATTCTCTAAGTATTAGTATCGTAATACACTTTTTGTTTCTTTGCTTGCGACTCGGCAGCAGTCCGTCTTTTCGGGTCTTTCCCGCCATACCGCAAGGCGACGATGATCGCCAACACTACTCACTTCCCGTCAGGAATCCTCATGGACACCACGCGCAACTTGCCTGCCGGCCTGCATATCAATGCGGCCATCAATGATGAATTCGCAACGATCGTCACACCCCAAGCGCTGGCGTTTTTTGTCAAGCTCGCCCGTCAGTTCGAGCCGCGTCGCCAAGAATTGCTGGCGGCCCGTGTATTACGTCAAGAAGAATTCGATAAGGGCGTACTGCCGACATTTCTGGCCGAGACCAAACACATCCGCGAAGGCGATTGGACCGTCGCCTCATGCCCGGACGACATTCAGGATCGCCGCGTGGAGATTACCGGCCCGACGGATCGCAAAATGGTCATCAACGCGCTGAACTGCGGCGCGAACACCTTCATGGCGGACTTCGAAGACGCCAACTGCCCGACCTGGCACAACATGATCGACGGGCAGATCAACCTTCGCGACGCCAACCTGCGGACCATCACATTCTCCCAAGGTGAAAAGTCCTACAAACTCAATGACAAGCCGGCGGTTCTTTTTCCCCGCCCGCGCGGCTGGCATCTCGACGAAAAACACGTCACCATCGACGGCAACGCCGTCTCGGGGGGCATCTTTGACTTCGCCCTCTATTTTTTCCATAACGTGAAGACGCTGCTCTCGTGCAACAGCGGGGTATATCTGTATCTGCCAAAAATGGAATCGCATCTCGAAGCGCGCCTTTGGAACGACATTTTTGTCATGGCGCAGCAACAGCTTGGCGTACCGCAGGGCTCCATCAAGGGAACGGTGCTGATCGAGACCATCGTCGCCGCCTTCGAAATGGACGAGATCTTGTACGAGCTACGCGAGCACAGCGCGGGGCTCAACATCGGCCGCTGGGATTACATCTTTTCGGCGATCAAGAAATTCCGATTGAACAAAGATTTTTGCCTCGCTGATCGTTCACAAGTCACCATGCTGGCACCCTTCCTGCGCGCCTACGCGCTGACGCTCGTAAAAACCTGCCACAAGCGCAACGCCTTTGCGATGGGCGGCATGGCCGCGCAGATTCCGATCAAGAACGATCCACTCGCCAACGACGCCGCATTCGAGAAAGTACGCCTCGACAAGCTGCGTGAAGTTACCGACGGCTGCGACGGTACCTGGGTCGCGCACCCGGGCTTGGTATCGGTGGCCAAAGCGGTGTTTGACGAGCACATGAAAACACCAAATCAAATTCATCGTCAGCGTGATGACGTAAATTACACGGCGGCCGACTTGCTCGACTTCCGGCCGGAAGCACCTATCACCGAAGCGGGTGTTCGCAACAACATTCAAGTGGGCATTCAATATGTCGGCTCGTGGCTGGGCGGCAACGGCTGTGTACCGATTTTCAATTTGATGGAGGACGCGGCGACGGCCGAGATCTCGCGCTCACAAGTGTGGCAATGGATTCGTTCGCCGAAGGGTGTTTTGGCGGACGGCCGCAAAGTCACCAAGGAAATGGTGAAAGTGCTAATTGCGGATGAACTCACTAAGACGCCTTCGACTGTTGGCGATGCGGCTTACGCGGCGGGTAAATATGTCGAGGGTGCGGTGATGTTTGAAGACCTCATCATGAATGACCACTACGAGGAGTTTCTGACCTTACCCGCGTATCGGGCGCTCGCATAGCGCGCGACGACGACAATTGGACAAAAGAACGCCCGCAGCAATGCGGGCTTTTTTGTTTCTGAAACACTAGTATTGGCGGGCGAACACAAGCATAAGTGCCTGAAAGTACCCGCCGATGCTAGTGCCTTTACGCCTGACGTATAACACCTAAGCTTCGCCGCCCCTCGCCGAAGCGGATCGCTCGGCAGCAGAACAGCCCCGCACCCCGTCGTATCTTTACGTTTTCTTTATGCGCGGAGATGAACTCGATACACCGATTTGATGCTCCGATCGCCAGACTCTCCACTTCACTTTTTGTGGACGTGGTCAGATGGACATCTTATTTGGATTTATCGCCCTCGCGCTACTTTCAGCGCTCTCATTCTTGGTCGAGACGTGCGAGCGTCTGCGCTTGCGTGGCACCCGACGCGATGGCACCGAACCCAGCGTCGCCGCCGCGCCCGCCTCGGGTAAGAGCGTTTCTAACCCAGGGAACGCTAATGAACTTCGTTGACATTGCGGCGGCTATCGTCGCCGTCTGCCTGTTGGTCTATTTACTCGCCGCTTTGTTTAATCCCGAGGATTTCTCATGATGCCTCTCAACTCTTGGCTATTGCTCGCCATCTACTTGGCCCTGCTGCTCGCGACCGTGAAGCCGCTCGGGCGCTATCTCGCCAATGTCATGCAAGGCACCTCGCGTGTAGTGGCGCTCGGTCGCCGCGTCGAGTCGGGCGTGCTCCGGATGGCCCGCGTTGCCCCCGAAGTTGAAATGGATTGGCGGCAGTACGCGCTGTCTGTGCTCATGTTCAGCGCTATCGGCGTTGCAGCGGTTTATCTGTTGCAGCGCTTTCAACTGGTGCTGCCGTTCAATCCGCAGCGGTTTGGCGATGTCAGCGCTGATTCAGCTTTCAACACCGCAGTCAGTTTTGTCACCAACACAAACTGGCAGGGCTACGGGGGTGAATCGACCATGAGCTATCTCACGCAGATGCTGGTGTTGACGGTGCAAAACTTCTTGTCTGCCGCCACTGCGCTCTGCGTTGTGTTTGCGTTGATGCGCGGCTTTGCGCGTCACTCCAACGGCACGATCGGCAACTTTTGGGTGGACATCTATCGTGCGACTGTCTACATCCTGCTGCCCCTCTCGTTGGTATTTGCACTTTTTCTAGGTAGTCAGGGCGTGGTGCAAAACGTCAAAGCCTATGAGACCGCCACTACACTTGAACCCTTCACTTACGACAAGCCAAAGCTCGATGCCGCCGGACAACCTTTAAAAGACGACAAGGGCAACGCCGTCACCGAGCCAACCACCGCGCAATCGCAGAGCATTGCGATGGGCCCAGTTGCCTCACAAGAAGCGATCAAGATCATCGGCACCAACGGCGGCGGTTTCTTCAATGCCAATTCGGCGCATCCATACGAAAACCCCACGCCGCTGACCAACTTTGCGCAGATGCTGGCTATCTTCCTCATCCCCGCTGCGCTGTGCTACGCGTTTGGCTGCGTTGTTGGGGATGCCCGCCAAGGCTGGGCGGTGCTGTCGGCGATGACCATTATCTTCACTGGATTAACGGTGGTACTGCTGACCGCTGAGCAAGCAGGGAATCCTTCGTTGACGATGCTTGGTGTCGACCAGGTGGCGAGCGTAACGCAGGCGGGTGGCAACATGGAGGGCAAGGAAACGCGCTTTGGTATCAGTGCCTCTGCGCTGTTTGCCGCCATCACCACCGCCGCGTCATGTGGCGCAGTCAATGCGATGCACGATTCGTTGACGCCCCTCGGTGGCTTTATCACGTTGCTCAATATTCAACTCGGTGAAGTCGTGTTCGGCGGGGTCGGCTCCGGCCTCTACGGCATGTTGGTTTTTGCCATCATGGCGGTCTTCATGGCGGGGCTTATGATCGGGCGCACGCCCGAATACCTAGGCAAGAAAATCGAATCTTTTGAGATAAAGATGGTGGCGATTATCGTTCTCATCACACCGCTGCTGGTGCTTGGTGGTACCGCCATCGCCGTCGTGGTGGAAGCAGGCAGGGCGGGCATTTCCAACCCCGGCGCGCATGGCTTCACCCAAATTCTGTATGCAGTGTCGTCAGCGGCGAACAACAACGGTAGTGCTTTTGCTGGTTTGTCCGCTAACACGCCGTTTTACAACACGCTGCTGGGCATTGTAATGTGGGTAGGCCGCTTCGCCGTCATCGTGCCGGTGCTGGCCATTGCTGGATCACTTGCCGCGAAGAAGCGCATCGCCGTGACCGACGGCACGCTGCCGACGCACGGGCCGCTGTTTGTGGTGTTGCTCATTAGCACTGTCCTGATTGTCGGCGCGTTGACCTATATCCCGGCGTTGGCACTAGGGCCGATCGTCGAACATCTACAACTCGTTGCGCTTGCGAAGTAAAGGATTGATCATGTCACGTGCTGCGCTAAAACTGTACGATTTAGATTTAATTCAGGCCGCAATTGGCGACGCCTTCAAGAAACTTTGGCCAGCGGTCCAGTGGAAAAACCCGGTGATGTTTGTTGTCTATATCGGTAGCATCGTTACCACTGCGCTCTACATCTTGGCGCTGACCAAGCCGGCCGATGCCGTCGGCAATCCTGGGTTCATTCTCGCCATCTCTTGCTGGCTGTGGTTCACTGTGTTGTTCGCCAACTTTGCAGAGGCGCTCGCTGAAGGGCGCAGCAAGGCGCAGGCGGCATCATTGCGCGGCATGAAGCAAAAAACTTGGGCTAAGAAACTGTCCGAGCCAAAGTATGGCAGCGGCTGGACGATGGTCGAGTCGACCGACATCCGCAAAGGTATCGTGGTACTGGTTGAGGCGGGCGACGTGATCCCAGCCGACGGCGATGTGATCGAAGGCGTGGCATCGGTCGATGAGAGCGCGATTACAGGCGAGTCCGCGCCGGTCATTCGCGAGTCGGGCGGTGATTTTTCGTCGGTGACTGGCGGTACGCGCG
>JAYVUH010000236.1:0-4926 GCA_043788115.1 Burkholderiales bacterium | reverse complement strand
CATGCCTTATTCCTTTTCGAGAACCACGAACGCAATCGCATGATCTTGTTCGTCAGAGATTGATACGTGCGACCGGCAGACTCCTGCTGCGCTAAGTCTGGTCTGTAGCGTTTCACTGGTAGCCACCGACGGCTTGCCGCGCTCGTCGTGGGTTATGCGTACATCGTGCCATCCAACAGACTCGCCGATACCGGTGCCAAACGCCTTCGCAAAGGCTTCCTTGACGGCGAAACGCTTGGCGAGGAAACGCGCCGGTGCGCTGGTGTTTGCGTACTCGGCAACCTCGGGCTCGCTGAGAATACGATGCAAAAAGCGATCACCGTGACGAAACAGCGCGTCCTCAATGCGCTTGACCGTGACGATATCTGTGCCGATACCGAAAATCACCGGATTGCGCGCCGTTGATTGATGCCAGAACGAATCGCGTCCAGATAGATCCTGACCGTCTGGGGCATGCCAAACTCGAGCGCGTCGGCCACCAGCGCATGGCCGATCGAGACTTCCATCAAGTTGGGGATGGCAGCGACAAATCGCGGCAGGTTTTGCGCGTTCAGATCGTGGCCGGCGTTCACCCCAAGCCCTGCCTTCGCTGCCGCCGCCGCCGTGGCAACATAGCTAGCCAGCGTCGCGTCGTCTGTCGCCGTGCCGATATTGGCCGCGTAGGGCTCGGTGTAGAGCTCGATACGATCTGCCCCCAGCGCCCGTACATCGTCCATTGCATCCGGCAGCGGGTCCATAAACAGACTGGTGCGTACGCCGAGCGAGTTGAGTTCCTGAATGATCGGCCGCAGGCGCTCGCCGTCCCTGCCGATATCCCAGCCGTGGTCCGAGGTGAACTGGCCCGACTCATCCGGCACCAAGGTGCACTGATGCGGCCGCGTCTGCCGCACAAAATCCATCAGATTGTGGAACGGATTGCCTTCGATATTAAATTCGCGGTCCGGATACTCGCGCATCAGCGCGGCAAGCGTGGGAACATCATCAGCCCGGACGTGTCGACCATCCGGTCTGGGGTGAATCGTAATCCCGTCGGCACCGGCGTCGAGGCAGATGCGCGCAAATTTACCGACATCCGGGATGCCGAGCGCACGCGTGTTGCGAAGGAGCGCGATCTTGTTGACGTTGACACTGAGTTTGGTCATGGCGTCATTTTACGAGAAGCAACCACCCGTGCGGTTTGCGGTTTGCGGTTTTCGGTTTGCGGTGAATCTAGCGTCATTTGTCACTCATTTTTCACGCAGATTAAAACGCGATTCCAGCAGCGCCGCCAGCCCGAACTCGGCGAGCAGCGCATGTAACCTCGCGGCGGCGGCCTGCGATTTTGTATCGTCACCCATGTAGCGGGCAATGATCAACTCGTTTTTCATACTGTGCTCCCAGCCAACCAATTCCGTCACGCTCACCGAGTAGCCGCAAGCTTCGAGGTACAGGCAACGCAACACGTTGGTCAACTGGCTACCCACTTCACGCGTATGCAATGGATGCCGCCACATTTCCGCCAACGCGCCGCGCGACAACGCGCGCGCTTTGTCGGCGTTGAGCGCCCGCGAAATTTCCGCCTGACAGCAGGGTACCAACACCATGAACTTGGCGTGCTTCTTGAGCCCGAACGCAATCGCATCGTCGGTCGCGGTATCGCAGGCGTGCAACGCGGTGACGATATCAATGCGGTCTGGCAATTCAGCCGACGATACGGCGTCGGCTACGCTCGAAGCGATGAACGACATGCCGTCAAAGCCCAGCTCGGCCGCGAGCGAGCGCGATTTTTCCACCAACTCAGCGCGCGCTTCGATGCCGTAGATATGCCCTGCCTGCTTGCCCTTGAAGAATAGATCGTAGACGATGAATCCCAAATAGGACTTACCCGCGCCGTGATCGGCCAGCGTCACCTGGTGACCGTCAAGCGCGGCCTCTAGCAGCAGTTTCTCGATGAACTGATACAGGTGATTGACTTGCTTTAGCTTGCGCCGCGAATCTTGATTGAGCTTGCCGTCGCGCGTGAGGATGTGCAGCTGCTTGAGCAGCGCAACCGACTGCTCCGGTCGGATTTCCGTGGTGACGGTTGCGTCCGGTTTTGACGCGGGTTTGTTCATGTGTCAGCCTCGGGCGTTGCCGGCGCGGTGATGTTGGCAGAAGTATTGGCCGACGCGCCAACCCCCAGCGCCGCCCAACCCTCAGCGCCGAGCCGCTTAAGCGTTTCGATGTTGCGCTCAAAGATCATTTCGGCTTCGGGAAATGCCGCAACTGCCAGTTCGACACTGTCTTCGCGCAACAAATGCAGTGTGGGATACGGGGCGCGGTTGGTTGCGTTGGTCATGTCGTCGGGGCGCGTGTCGGCGAACTGAAAGTCAGGATGGAAACTCGCGATTTGCAACGTGCCGTCGAGCCTCATGTCGGTGAGCAACTCGTCCGCATCAGACAAAAAATCGTTGAAATCAAGAAAGTCGGAAAAGCCATCAGGCACGATCAACAACGTTGTGTTTCGCTCGGCGCTTTCGCAAGCCATCAATTGATCAAGCTCCCCGGCCAGCGCCACCAGCAACGCCTCTGTCGTTCTCGCACGGCTCACCGCGTAGTGGATCTGACCTTTGGCATGTACTGCCTTCGCGAACGGGCACAGGTTCAGGCCGATGACAGCGCGTTCCAGCCAGCGGCGGGTGTCGTCCAACACAGCGCGCTCGTCGGCGGCCTCAGCATCTAGCGGAGGTGAAAGCGTTGGGGGGAGCTCTGATCGTTGCGACATGGAAAGTGAAAGTTGTGGAAGGTTTGGTTTGACATTACAGGCTCGAAAGAGCCCAAGGGAACTTCTAAAAGCCGCTGTCGTTCCCGCGAAAGCGGAAACCCATTCGGCGTATGTCACTGAGAGCAAACGGGTGATGGATTCCCGCATTCGCGGGAATGACAAGTTTTTGGGGCTTCGAGAACTACCACCCAACTGAAACCCCAATAGGGACGGGCACTTTCAGCCAATAATGCTCCGAAATGACCGCCGATAGGAGAGTTTTGTTATTTCAACTCACGCATGAGCTGCCGGGTATGCAATGCTTTATCGCCCAAATGATGGTTGATGACGCGCCGCATGAGCTGTTTGGCTTGCGCCAGCATATTGGCGTCGGTAAATTCTGCGGCGGCCAATGCGACGATGGTGCGGCCGCTCAAGCGGACTGGTTCGATGGCGCGGATTTCTACGCCGTTGGTAATGCGTACCGGGCCGCGTTCGACCACGTATAGATATTCCGAACTTGGATCAATGGCCGCATCCGAATCTGCTTCGTGCGCGAGCGTGAGTGCGTAGCCGAGCTCTTCGAGCAGTCGCAGTTCGAAGCGACGCAGAACGACCTCGGTTTGCTTCGTCGTGCGCTCCGCCGACGCACCTTCAGCGAGCGCGGCAATGGTGATCTGGTATTGATCGAATAGTTGTTCGTGGGCGTCGTCTTTGGCCGCAAGTTTGAGCAACAATTCATTCACGTAGAAGGCGGCCATCAGCGCGGGGCCGCGAATCTGCGGGTAGATTTTCTGATGGTCGGCGGCCTTCAATGTTTTCAAGTCTGCGCGGCCGAACCACTCCAGTGCCAGCGGCTGGAAAGCATTGAGCGCGTACTTGCCTGACGTGCCCCGCTTTGCGCCTTTGGCGACCATCGCCACGCGGCCGTGCGTGCGCGTAAAGGTTTCGAGAATCAGGCTTGTTTCTTTGTACGGGTAGCTATGCAGCACAAAGCCATCACTGCTGAGGCTGGTGGAATTTCTCATTGACCTGCTACTGGTATCCGTATTGTTTTACCAGCGCTTCGTCATCCGCCCAGCCCTTCTTCACACGCACCCAGAGTTCGAGGTAGACCTTGCCGTCAAACATGGCTTCCATGTCCTTGCGTGCGTCGGTACCGATGCGCTTCAGGCGTTCACCCTTCTCGCCGATGATCATGGCTTTCTGTGTTTGCTTCTCAACCACGATGACGGCGAAAATCCGTCTCAGTTTGCCTTCGACTTCCCATTTTTCGATCAACACGCTGACGCTGTAAGGAAGTTCATCACCGACCTGTCGGAATACTTTTTCGCGGATGAATTCTGCAGCGATAAAGCGCTCCGACTTATCGGTTAGCTCGTCCTCGGAATACATCGCCGGTTGCGCTGGCAGCAAAGGTCGAATTACCCGTTTCAGTTCCTCCATCGTCGCGGGATTCTTGATGCTCACCGGTACGACTGCGGTGAAGGCGAAGCGCTGTTGTAGGTCAGCGAGAAAGGGCAGCATACGGGCTGGATCTTTGGCGCGATCTATCTTGGTGACCGCGAGAACCACCGTGGCATTTGTCGGCAGCGCCTTTAGCACCGCCGCGTCTGCGTCGCTGAAGCGCAGCGCCTCAACCGCAAACACCACCACGTCGGCGTCATCAGCCGTATTGGCAACGGTACGGTTGAGCACGCGGTTGAGCGCGTTCTGGTGGGCTTTCTGAAAGCCGGGCGTATCGAGAAATACAAACTGCGTATTTGCGTCGGTCAGGATGCCGGTAATGCGGTGACGCGTGGTTTGCGCCTTGTTCGATGTAATGCTGACCTTCTGGCCGACGAGGTGATTAAGCAGGGTTGATTTGCCGACGTTGGGTCGGCCGACAATGGCCACGGTCCCGCAATGGAATGCCTCGCCATGCTCGGTCTTCGCTGTGCTCACGCAATTCCTTTGGCGTCAATCTTGGCAAGCACCTTGGTCGCAGCGTCCTGCTCGGCCGCACGTCGGGTTACACCGCACCCTTCTACCTTGAACGCTGGTCGTTCGGTGATACATTCAACAAAGAAGGTCTGTTCATGCGCGGCACCTTCAATCCGCTTCACCATGTACTGCGGTAGTTGGTGCCGGCGTGCTTGCAGCCACTCCTGCAGCGCGGTCTTGGCGTCTTTGAGCGGCGAATTCTGCTCGGGGCTATCAAGGCG
>JAYVUH010000235.1:0-10258 GCA_043788115.1 Burkholderiales bacterium | reverse complement strand
AATTCCATTTTCGCCAAGGATTGCCGATGCACCTCGTCCGGTCCGTCCGCTAGGCGCAGCAAGCGCGCCTGTGCAAAGGCGAAGGCCAGCGGAAAATCGCCCGACACACCCGCGCCGCCGTGCGCTTGAATAGCCCAGTCGATCACCTGCTGCGCCATGTTGGGCGCGACCACTTTAATCATGGCGATTTCGGTCTTGGCGGCTTTGTTGCCGACCGTGTCCATCATATACGCCGCCTTCAAGGTTAGGAGGCGCGCCTGATCGATCATGCAGCGTGATTCGGCGATGCGTTCGTGCCAAACACCCTGTGTTGCCAGCGGCTTACCGAACGCAATTCGTGTGCTTAGGCGTTCACACATCAATTGCAGGGCGCGTTCGGCGAGGCCGATCAAGCGCATGCAGTGGTGAATGCGGCCCGGGCCGAGGCGGCCTTGCGCGATTTCGAACCCGCGACCTTCGCCGAGCAGGATGTTGTCTGTCGGGACGCGCACATTCTCGAACAAAATCTCGCAATGGCCATGCGGCGCGTCGTCATAACCGAACACGGGCAGGGGGCGCACCACCGTTACGCCTTTGGCGTTGGCGGGCACAATGACCATCGACTGCTGCGAATGCGTTGGCGCATCCGGGTTGGTTTTGCCCATCACGATGTACACCGCGCAGCGTGGATCGCCCGCGCCAGATATCCACCACTTTCGCCCGTTGATGATGTAGTCGTCGCCGTCACGGCGGATGCTGGTTTCGATGTTGGTCGCGTCACTCGAGGCCACACCCGGTTCGGTCATGGCGAAGGCCGAGCGAATCTCACCTGCTAACAACGGCACCAGCCAACGCGATTTTTGTTCCGCCGACCCGTACTGCTTAAAAACCTCCATGTTGCCGGTGTCGGGCGCGCTGCAATTAAACACTTCCGGTGACCACGGCACGCGGCCGGTGATCTCGGCGAGCGGCGCATATTCTTGGTTGCTCAATCCGCAGCCACTGTATTTGTCCGCGTCTTGGTCGGCGGTACCCGGCATGAACAAGTTCCATAGACCAGCCGCCTTTGCTCTGGGCTTCAGTTCTTCGATGATGGCGGTCGGCGTCCAGCGTTTGCCAGCCTCGGTGTTGGCTTCGACGTCCTCTTGATAGCGTCGCTCGTTGGGCATGATGTGTTCGGTGAAAAACGCCTCCATACGCTGCTGCAAGGCGATTGTCTTTGCCGAGTACGAGAAATCCATGACTTATCCCTAGGGGAGTTCTGATTAAGTTCAGTTCTAAGCCAGACTAGGCGCGAAAGCAAAAATGTTGACGCAGCATATGTCTGATATGTAAGGAAATATTTTTGGTTGAGCAACGACGTATGGTGACGAAATGGACTTAATCAGAGCTTCCCTTGATTACTTTCTGTGCCACCTGCCAGCCAAGTTCGGCCAGTGGTCGCGCAGCCTTGCCCATCGCAGTGGCCTGTGCCGAGGCGGCCGTCCCATCAACCACGAGTTTCATGATGCCCTGCAAAATGCCCGCCATCCGAAACATGTTGTAGGCGAGGTAATAGTCAAAATTCTTGATTCCCTCGGGCCGCCTGGTACGTTCGCAATAGGTGGCGATGTATTGCTTGAGTGTTGGAATCCCCAACGTAGTGAGGTTTAGGCCTGCGAGGCCGCGAAACGCGGCCGGTGGTACATACCAGGTCATGGCGTGATAGGCGAAATCGGCCAATGGATGGCCAAGTGTAGAGAGTTCCCAATCAAGAATGGCCAGGATGCGCGGCTCGGTGGGATGAAAAATGAGGTTGTCGAGACGATAGTCACCGTGGACGATAGATGACTCATCGCCTGCAGGAATGTGCTTGGGTAACCAATCGATCAACTGATCCATCGCGTCGATGGTTTGGGTTTCCGAGGCGCGATACTGCTTGGTCCAGCGGCCAATCTGACGCTCAAAGTAATTGCCGGGTTTGCCGTAACGGCTGAGTCCGATGGCGTCGAAATTGACCGAATGCAGGGCGGCGATGACGCGATTTATTTCGTTCCATATCGCGGCCCGTTCTGCTAGTGCCATGCCGGGTAGCTGCGGGTCCCACATGACGCGGCCCTCGACCATTTCCATGATAAAAAACGCACGGCCGATGACGGCTTCGTCTTCGCAAAGCGCATAGGTTTGCGGTACCGGAATGCTGGTGTGCCGTAGCGCGGTCATCACTTGGTATTCGCGCTCGATGGCATGCGCCGAGGCGAGCAACTTGGCGGCGGGGCCTGGCTTTGCGCGCAGGACAAAATTCTTGTCTGGTGTGATGAGTTTGTAGGTCGGGTTGGATTGTCCGCCCTTGAACTGCTCGACAGATAGTTGCGCGAAATCGCTACCGAGCTTTTCCGTCAGCCAAGCGGCGAGTGCGCCAACGTCGAACTGATGCTGACTGGAAACCGGCTTGGTGCCGACAAAGTGTTCGAACGAATCAGTCATTGGTGGTGAGGAGTGAGGGGTGAATGGTGAGGGGTGAGGGGGAGATGATCGCAAGTCCTTGAATTACCTACCCGGCTGTTTTGTTCTGCAAAACGCATAGTCATGTCACCTAAATCTTCTCCCCTCACTCCTCGCCCCTCACGCCTCACGCTTAGCATTCGAACGAGCGTATTCGCTGAACAGCACTTCCATGGTCGATGAGCGGGTGTTGTGCTGCAGCCAGTCGGTGGGGGAAAGATTAGTCGCGCGCAGGATCACATCGCGATGCTCGGTACCGACGTCAAGAATGTTGATGCACGCCGGACTCTGCTCAAAACCGCCCAGCATGGTGCGCTCGCCGGACAGCAGATAGCTCAGAATGGCGCGGTTCACGCCGCCGTGCAGTACCAGCAATAGCGTACGCCAACTCTGGTCGCGTCGTAGCGCATCGACCTCCGGTAGCACGCGGTCGAGCATCGCGCCGACCGTTTCGCCACCCATAAACTTGGTGTCGAGCGAGGCTGTGCCGTTGAGTACGCTGACGAAACTGGCGCGCAACTCCTGCACAGGGATCTCGCGCAAACGCCCGGCGCGAATTTCCTGCATGGCGGGGCGGAGTTCGATTTCAGGTGTGTGGTCAAGCTGACACACAGACAACACGCGCTCGGCGGTCTGCACCGTTCGCGGCAAGCCGCTGGCGACAACGCGGTCAAAGGCGATGCCGTGCTCGGCATACAGGCGTCCGGCCGCATCGGCTTGCGCCATTCCCGCCGCGTTCAGCGGCACACCGTCCGGTGGGATCGGCACACCCTCAGGCGTGAAATAGGTGACGGCACCATGACGCATCAAATAGATGCGTCTTCGTTCATCAGGCATCAAATAGATGCGTCGTCGTTTATCTGGCATCTGATCGACGCCTTGTCGTTTGTCCGGCATCTGATCGATGCCTAGGGGCGACGGCAAGTCTGCCATCGTTACGCAGTCACTTCATCAGCGCGTGGTGTAAATCCGATCTTGCCGGTGAGCAGTTGCGCGTACATCACCCAATCGCTCGCAAAACTGAACGCCGGGTAGGTGAACGTGGCGGGTCGGTTTTTTTCGAAGAAGAAGTGGCCGACCCACGCGAAGCCATAGCCGATTAGCGGGATCAGCCAGCCCATCCACCACTGGCTAGTGACGATCATCGCTGCGACCACCCCAAGGACTAGCGTCGAGCCGACAAAGTGAAGCGTCCGGCACGTGGTGTTGCGATGCTCGGACAGATAGTAGGGGTAGAAGTCGCGAAAAGTTGTGTATTTTTTGTTCATGCGCTTGGTTGAGGTGTAGGCTAATTTCTGTAGGAAGAATCCGAACGATCGAGTTTGCGCAATAACGCCGGCCATGCGAGCGCACCGCCGAGACCGCGCGTACCCTGCATGATCTGTTCCTTGGCGCCGTCGAGTACTGCCTGGTCAATCAGGATCAAGTTATCGGCGCCTTGCGAGCCCGCCATGGCGCGAACTTGGATGTTGCAGGCTGCCTCGAACAAGTACATATCGAGAAACGCGTCGGCGATGGTGGAGGCAACGGTCAGCAGTCCGTGATTGCGCAACATGAGAAAGGCTTTGCTGCCAAGGTCCGCGACCAGTCGTGGCTTCTCTGCGTCGTTGAGGGCGACGCCCTCGTAGTCGTGATAGGCGAGGCTGGTAAGGATAAACATGGATTGCTGCGAAATCGGTAGCACGCCGTTTTTCTGCGCCGACACCGCAACGCCGTTTAGCGAATGGGTATGCAGCACGCACTTGGCGTCGGCGCGCGCCGCATGAACGGCGCTGTGGATGACGAACCCGGCCGGATTGATCGGGAACGGATTGTCGGTGTCGAGCTTGTTACCGTTGATATCGATTTTCACCAGACTAGAAGCGGTGATCTCATCGAACATCATGCCGTACGGGTTGATCAGAAAATGATGGTCAGTATCCGGTACTTTTGCCGTGATGTGGGTGAACACCAAGTCGGCCCAACCGTACGCTGCGACCAATCGATAGCACGCCGCTAAATCGACACGCGTCTGCCATTCGGCCGGTGAGACCTTGCGCTGAACAGACGGAAAATCGGCGGGATTCATGTTGCCTCCAAGCGTGACGACAGTGTCCTCGAAGTTTACGCCGGAAGATGTCGGCTGGCTCGGAACGGCCTCGGAAGTGAGTCAACCGACGACGTTCGCATAGCGCAAGAACCAAGGCAGGGCGGGCAGTTTGGAGCAAAAAAAGCTGGAAGTGCCCGTGGATAGGCGCGTTGTTTACCATCCGGCGTGATGTTCGCGCCCGAGGAGACTCTAGCTATTAGCCGCCCACAGCAGTGCTGCGTCGCATTCTGGCACCGGTGGGACCAGCCGAACGATGGGCTCAAGCGACTCGAAACCGCTTCGCCAATCTGATGAATGTCCGCTGGGCCGTGGCTGGATCGGCGCTCGGCGCATAGCGAGCCTCAACATATGCACCAATAACTACCTTTGCCTCACGGTAGACCTGCGGCCGCTCGGTCTCGATGCGTCGCAGAAAGTCCACCGGCCCCTCCGCAAAACCGCGTGCTACACCCTGGCGCGCCATCTGAGTACAAAATCGCTCAAACGCCGCATCTAGCGGTGACTTGCGGCTACGGTAGGTGCGTGCCAACAGGAACATTCCCACGCCACCGCCGGTGACAAACACGCCGCCGATGAGCCACATGGCGATGGTCTGCCAATCGACATCGGGGATGCCGATGCCCTCAAACATCCCGCGCTGGCGGTCTTGATTGAAGCCGACTACCCATCTGTTCCACTCGGAGTTGACGGCGTCCCACGTGTACGCGAGGCTTCGAAGCAGTCCGAGTTTGTCTGCGTCAATAAGGTTGTCAAATACGCCGACGGGGCCAAGGGCAGCCGAAATACCACGGTTAATACGAAGCGGCGAAACCGCGAAGGTGGGATCAACCCGTAGCCACCCCAGATCGGCAAGCCATACCTCTGTCCACGCATGCGCCTCCGCCTGCTTGACGACGAGTTGGCGGCTGACTGGATTGACTTCGCCGCCCTGATAGCCGGTCACAACGCGCGCCGGGACGCCTGCTGCACGCATGATGAGCGCAAAGCTGCCGGCGTAGTGCTCGCAGAAACCCACTTTGGTCTCAAACAGAAATTCGTCCATCGGATTCGCACCAAGCAGCGGCGGTTCCAGCGTGTAGGTGAACTCGCGGTTGTACTTTTTCATCAACTCTTCGATCAGCACTTTTGGATCCGGGTACTGCTCACGCATTTGTTTGCCGTAGGCGATGGTGCGTGGGTTGATACGGCTGTTGAAATTCAAGTAGCGCTGCAGCTCTGCAGGCGAACTCTCGGCGTCGATGCGGTAGTTGAGGTGAGATGCAATGCTGTAGGCCTTGAGCACGTTGACCGGTTCGCGCGAGCGCATTTGGTAGTCGGGCAACATGGTGGCGTTTTGTGGAATCGCATTCGGGATATCCAGCGCGAACAGCCACGTCTTATTGTGCGGCTGCATGGTCACGCGATACTTGGTTTCCGGCCCGAGCGCGGTGTAGGTGAAGTTGGAAACGGGTAGTGAATCGTACATCTGCCAACCGCGCCCGGACTGCAGGCCCAGTACCGGGCCGCGCCAGTAGAGGTCGGTGCTATTAGGTACTGCCCCTTCGAATTCGACGCGGAACGCGACCGCGTCGGATTGAGAGAGTTTGGAAATATCGCCCGGCGACATGCTGTCGGACAGCCCGGTGCGGGCTTGCGCTTCTGTCGGCGTGCTCCAGAGCGGACCGCTGACGCGCGGGAACAGGAAAAAAAAGACGATCATCATCGGGATGGATTGGAACAGCAGCCACGCCGATGGTACGAGCCGCTCGCGGATACTCGGTTCGCTGTTAATGCGGTTGAAGCCGATCAAGGTGGCGATCAGCAGCCACACGCAAACAAACATATAGCCGCCCAACAGCAGCGTCTGCGAGTACAGAAAATTAGTGAGCGCCAGAAAGAAGCCGAGGAAGATGACGATCATCGCGTCGCGTTTCATCTTCATCTCAAGCACCTTGAGACACAACATGACGATCAGCAACATCACACCGACTTCACGACCGAAGAGTTTTCGGTACTCCAGAAACGCGCCCGCCGTGATGACCAGCGCAATGGCACCCATGATGATCCAGCCCGGCGTGCGCAGGCCATTGCGCGCGATCCACCAACGCCAAGCGCCTGCGGCGAGGCAGACCGCTGAGGCCCACCACGGCAGCCGCTCGGCATGCGGGGCGATGACAAAGCCCATCGCCGCCACCAGCCAGGTGATGTTCGCGAGGGTCAGTGCGCCGCTGTTGATCATCTCAAGCCGCCGATTCCGAACCGAACAACGCAAGCAACTCCAAACAGATGTCGCGATGCTGTCGGCCCATCGATGGCGCAATGGTGCGGTTGGGCAATCTGAGTCCGTACGGGACTCGTACGCGCTCGGCTTGCATCACCCACCAAGTCAAGCGCGAGAGGCGCTGCTCGACGCCGAGCCCTTCGAGGCCGGCAAAGTCGAGCCACAAATCGGCGCTGGTAGTGCTGCCAAACTCTTTGACCAGCAATCCTTGCTCGCGTGCCAGCGCCTTCCATGCGATTTGCCTGATGGTGTCGCCCGGGCGATAGGCGCGAAGCGATTGGAACTCCTCGTCGCCCGGCACCGGCATGTTGCCCTGTCCGTCCCCGGTCGCCGAGATCGGCAGCGCACCGCCGCCGGCATCGGGCTTTGGATAGACCAGACAATTCATGCCGAAATCGACATACGACCAAGCATGGAACAGACCAACCGGATACTCGGTGAAAATTTCCAAGCGCCCGCACGCCATGCGACCGCGCTGATCCGCAGCAACGGCGACCATCAAGTTGGTGCTCGTGGCCGCCGCAATATCGCCGAAGGAGGGCTCGGCGTGACGCAGTTTGGCGCGCTTGACGCCGACCGAAAATCTGGCCGTGCCGGGGTTTTGCATGACGCAATGAAACTGCGCGACATCGCCCGCGAACACTGGCTCCACCTTGCCCGGTGTGATCGACAGACGCACCAGATTGCGAAACGTATGCAGCATCGACATACCGCCCATGCTGGCAAGCAGGAAGGTCAGTAAGAATCCAAGTGAAAGACTGTAGTTGACCGATGCGATCAACAACAGCACGAGCACAAAGGCGAAGAAGTAGCCGGTCCGCGTCGGGATAATAAAGATGCGGCGCTGCGAGAGCAATACCGGTGGCGCTTCCGGGATGCGCGCGCGAAAAATCCAGTCGGAAAGCCGTTGGCGCAACGTGTATGCGTAGTCGGCAATCGTCGCCATGCGGGTTGCCTGCGTTCAGCCGCTGGGCGGCTTTATTTGCTTGCCGCGGCGGGCTTGGCCGGTGCAACGGGCTTGGTTGGCGCAGCCGGTGGTTCGGCTTTGGTGGTGGCCATACGTTGCTCGCAGGTTTTTAAGTTAGCCCGGAATTTTCTCATTGCAGCCGTTTCCGGACTATCGTTGCCCGCGGCCTTGGTGATCTTGCTGGCGCGCAGCTGGAAATCCACCATGACATCATTGAGCTCGATCAGTTTGTCCTGCTTGGGTCGCCAAGCGTCTTTGGCTTTGTTCATTTCACCGCTACGGTTGGCTACGTCGAGTTCAGTCGCCAACTTTTCACGCTCGCAAAGTCGTGGTTCGTAGTCGGTGAAGAGTTTCTCCAATTGCTCCATCGGATTGCCGATCGCCCGCGTTTGTACCCCTGTGTTGGCGTTTGGCTTGTCGAGCGTATTCTTGTTGGTGTCACATGGGCGGTCTGAGTATTCGATTTTGCCGTCCGCGCCCTGACACTTGAACGCAGCCTGCGCCGGGTTAGTGAAAAACAGCAACGTTATCGTCATCGTGCTGAGTAATATATTTCGTGAGTTCATGGCGGTTGTGCGTTTCTGTTGTTGACCGTTTTAGGATAGCGCTGATTTCAAGATTATGCAGCTACCTATCTATGGTATTGGCACGGCTTTGATGAGCGCAGATGCGGGGTCGATGGATTTTGTGTTGGTGCTGCCACTAGAAACGGCTCGCAATCGATGACCGACAACGGACGGGGCGACCGTCTGCACATCTTCTGGCAAGACTAACTTGCGGCCCGACAGCAGCGCCCATGCCTGCGCGGCGCGCAGCAACGCCAGCCCGGCGCGTGGCGAGAGGCCCATCTCGAAGTGCGCCGAGTCGCGCGTATGGTTGATCAGTGCCTGTACGTAATCGATGAGCGCATCCGATACGTGGACGCCGGCGACTTCTCGCTGTACTGCCTCCAGTTCACTGACAGTCATCAGCGGCTTAATACGCGCCACCATTTCACGACGGTCTTCGCCTTTGAGCAACGCTCGTTCGGCGGATTGATCTGGGTAGCCCAGCCGGATGCGCATAAGGAACCGATCAAGCTGCGATTCCGGTAGCGGAAAAGTGCCTACTTGGTGCGACGGATTCTGCGTGGCGATCACGAAGAAGGGTACCGGTAGAGGCATGGTCTTACCGTCAACCGTCACCTGATGCTCTTCCATGGCTTCCAGCAGCGCAGATTGCGCTTTTGGGCTGGCGCGGTTGATCTCGTCGGCCAGAATCACTTGAGAGAAGATCGGGCCTGAGTGGAAACGAAAAGTCGACGACTCCCGATCAAAAATCGACACCCCGACGATATCTGCGGGCAAAAGATCGCTGGTGAACTGAATGCGCTGGTAGTTGAGCCCGAGCAGGCTCGCCAGCACGTGGGATAGGGTGGTTTTGCCAACGCCCGGCACGTCTTCAATAAGGAGGTGGCCGCGCGCCAGAATGCAGGCCATGGCCATGCGGATTTGCGCGTCCTTGCCGAGAATAATTTCGCCCGCCTGTGCCAATACCGCATGAATGGCGGCGTGCGCGTGGGCCATGCTGGAATCAGCCGACTCAACGGCAGCGGTGAACGGTGCGGATTTCATTTTTTCGAGAAGCATTTGGCTAGCGGCTTGGAAATCAGGGGTTGATCGTCAAGTTTACCGCTTGCGACCGCAATTCGCGGGCTGGACGGCGAAATTGACGCGCGGTTTGGCGGCTGAGTGGGGGATGCGACTAGGATGGCGCGAAAGGTTCTTGTTTGTCTGACCGCAATTGGTGAAAATGGTTTATGGATATTTCGTACCCAACCGCCCTCATCACCCACTCCTTTTGTCTGCAGCATGAGATGGGGCCGCATCACCCGGAGTCACCATCACGGCTGCACGCCGTGCTCAATGCGCTGGAAAACACCGGACTGGCCAAGCAGATGGAGCGCGTCGAGGCGCCTCCCGCGTCCATGGAACAGCTCGCCGCGACCCATGATCCCGACTATGTGGCGTCAATCTTCGCCGCCGCGCCGTCGCACGACTATGCCTATCTTGACCCGGACACATCCATGAATGTGTACTCGTTAGAGGCCGCACGGCGGGCCGCTGGTGCGGTCGCTGAAGGAGTTGATCGGGTTCTTAACGGGGTGAACCGCAATGCCTTCTGTGCGGTGCGCCCGTGTGGTCACCACGCGACCTATGATCACGCCATGGGGTTTTGCATTTTCAACAATGTCGCGGTGGGGGCGCGCCACGCCATCAACTCGCATGGGCTCGAACGCGTCGCGATTTTAGATTTTGACGTTCATCACGGCAACGGCACGGAGGATATTTTTCACGACGACGAGCGGGTGTTGCTGTGCTCGTCATTTCAGCATCCGTACTACCCGGGGACGGGCGCGGATTCGGGCAATTCGCACATCATCCCAACGCCGCTGGCGGCGCGCACCGGTAGCAAACAGTTCCGGGCGGCGATCGACGCG
>JAYVUH010000234.1:0-10269 GCA_043788115.1 Burkholderiales bacterium | reverse complement strand
CGCGCTGGGTAATGGCCATGGCGATGGTGAAGGAAAATGCGGGCGGACACTGCCCGCCCTTAGCGCGTTTGGAAGTCGATGCCGTACTGGCGCCAACCGGGGTCGATCAGCGTGTCGAGGCAACGCTACACTTTGCCAACGGCGTCACCTCCGCATTCGTGTGTGACGTAACCACCAAAGCCGACAATGCGTTTCAGATCGTCGGCGATGCGGGGAGCATCACGATTGAGGCGGGCTTTTCGATGGCCACCCGCGCGACGCTACATCGCGCGGGCGAGGAACCAGTCACAGCGCAGCGCGACCATGCCATTAATGGCTTCGAAGGTGAAATTGTCGAAACGATCCGCTGCGTTCACGCCGGCCTGATCGAAAGCCCGGCGATGTCGCACGCCGAATCGCTCGCCACCGTCGCGCTCATGGATGAGATTCGTCAGCGGATCGGGGTTCGCTATCCGTTCGAGGTCTAGGGAACCTCTGATTAAGTCCATTTCGTCGCCATACGTTGTTGCTCACGCAAGAAATTCTCCTTACATATCAGACATATGCGGCGTCGAATTTCTTGCGCTCGCGCCTAGTCTGACTTAGAACTGAACTTAATCAGAGGTTCCCTAGCACTTTGTTGAACGTCATAGCATTCGTTTAGCAGGTGATTGCGGTGCCGCACTTCCCCCTTTGGAAAAGGGGGATTGAGGGGGATTTGCACTGTTTCGAGGGGGATCGTTGACGTTTGCGTGTCGACAACGACTGCACTGCCCCCTCGCTTCGCTCTCCCCCTTAGTCCCCCTTTTCCAAAGGGGGAAATAGCTCGCGGTGAACTCACTCGGATTTAGCATCGCGAGTTACATCGGACACTCAGCCCAGCGCAAATTCGCTCGGCTAGCGATTTCCGTAATCCACTTCGCCCTTTGGACAAGGGAAAATAGCACGCGATGAGTTCACCCGGTTTAGCAGGTCGAACTTCAGCAAACTGCTAGAAAACCACCGCTACTTTGTCGCTGGCGGCACCTTGGTTGCTTGCCATGTGATGACCTGCCACTTGCCCTCACGTAACAGAAACGTACCGCTGTTGCGGTAGTAATTGATGTTGCCGTTCGACTCTTTGCCAACCAACCGAAACGTCAGCGCCGCCATGTCCCCATATGGGCGGACAAGAATATCTTCGGCAGAGAACACGGTAGCGGGTTCGGCAGCCTTCGTTGCTTCACTCTTCGGCGGCTCGCTAAAGGACTTCATGATGTCCGCCTTGGTTCTTACCACGCCACTCGACCCCGTGTAGACCACGTCCTTGGCCCAGAAACGATCGTGCGATTCGGCTTTGCTGTTTTGCGCGGGACTCAAGAAATTTGTCAGGAGCGCAGTGATATCTGCACGCGTCTTGTCTGCGTTGGGCGAACTTGCTGGTTGTGCGAATGCGGCGGTGGCCGCAGTTACGATCGCAAGCAGCAACCCGATCGCCATTGAGCGGAACTTGGCGGTGTGACTAGCCATATTGTGGTGTCCTTGGAGGATTGAAATTTTCGCCGTCAAGGATACGCCCTCCGCCACCCTGCGGCTAGCCGAGCGTAAACGTGTCCCGGTATTCCGGCACGCAGCACGGCCACTGCAACTGCTCTTGGATGTGGGTGCGCATGGCGTCAGCGGCAATCGGCTCGCCGTGAGTGACGAACGTCTGGCGCGGCGGCTCCTCTATTCCTTTGAGCCAATGGATCATCTCGCCGTAATCAGCGTGCGAGGACAGGCAATCAATCGCGGCGACTTCGGCGCGAACGGGAACGTACTCACCAAACATCTTGATTTCGGTGGCGCCCTCGAGCATCTTGGCGCCACGTGTACCAGCCGACTGGAAGCCGACAAACATAATGGTATTTTTCGCATCCGGCGCGAACTGGCGAATGTGGTGCAAGACGCGCCCGCCGGTTGCCATGCCGCTGGCCGAGACAATGATCATCGGGCCGCTCAATGTATTTAGGTGGCGTGAATCGTCTGGCGTGTTCACCACTTTCGCCATATGGCAGATCGCGCCATAGGTCGCCTCATCAAGTTTGTGTTCATCTCGATGGCGCTCAAACAGTGTGGTGGCATCGGCTGCCATCGGGCTGTTCAGATAGATCGGCACCTTCGGCATGCGGCCTGCACGCTGTAGTTGATGGAGGTAGTACAGCATTGTTTGCGCACGTCCAACCGCGAATGCTGGGATGACCAGCACGCCACCGCGCGCCATGGTTCGGCTCACGACCTCACCGAGCGCTGCCAACGGGTCAATATCTTCGTGCAGGCGATTGCCGTAGGTCGACTCAACCACCAACCAGTCGGCTTGCTTGATTGGCTCGGGCGACTTCATCACCGCGTCTTTGGCGCGGCCGAGATCGCCTGAAAAAACCAGCGTGCGGTCATTGATTACAAACGAGAGCCACGACGCACCAAGGATGTGTCCGGCACGATGCCACGTTACCGTGAGATTGGGGCCGAGTGTCAAAGCCCGGCCAAACTCGACCGGCTTGAACAGCCCCAGCGCATGTTTGGCGTCGGCCAGCGTGTACAAAGGCAGTGCCGGCGAATGCTTGGAGAACTGGTGGCGGTTGGCGAACCTCGCATCTTCTTCCTGCAAATGCGCCGCGTCCGGCAGCAGTATTTCGCAAAGCTCGCGGGTCGCGGGTGAGCAGTAGATCGGTCCGCGATAGCCGGCTTTGACGAGCAGTGGTAACGCGCCGCTGTGGTCGATGTGCGCGTGCGTCAACACCACCGCGTCAATGCCATCGACATCAAACGGCAGTGCCGCCCAGTTGCGCAGCCGTTCAACTTTGCGGCCCTGAAACAATCCGCAGTCGATCAGAATGCGCCTGCCGTTCGCCTCGAGCAAGTACTTGGAACCGGTCACCGTGCCGGTTGCGCCGAAGAACGAGAGTCGTGCTTCCGCGCTGGCGTTCGAGCCGTTAGCCACCTTGCTTGGTGCGTCCATTTACAGGCTTCTCCTCAGCAGCGAATCGCCAATGCCTTGCAACGGCCCGAGCGGATTCCGCTCCTCCTCAACATCCCGAATATTGGGCTTGCCACTCCAGAGCTTGTAGACCACCAGATCGTCCTGCAAAACGATCAGGACATTGAACCGCCAACCCGTCACATCGATCTTGCGGTGAAAGTTGAAAATATCCATCCAGAAATTTCCAACGCGCTTGCGGTCGCTGTGTATGTGTACGATCTCTAGCGCGCTGCAGCGCGTACGCACAGCCAGACAGGCGCGCAGACTCTCATCAAGAACTTCGGCCGTTACTGCTGAGCCGGTCGCAAAGCGCTGTAGTAGATCCGCATGGTTCAGCAGCGCAAGATTCGGGGTGGTCGCGACATCGATCTGCAAAGCCTTGAGGCCGGTCGTCCGGGTTTGATTCGGAATGATCTTGGCGAACATGGTCTCGGCGTCGCCGTAACTTTGCCAGGGTGTGGGTGTTTCTTGTCGGGCGCTGGGCAGCAGTGCAGCGCAGCCGCTGACCAGTAGCAGCGTGCAAGAACATAGAACACCCCATCGTCGTCTCATCAGCCACCTCTAAAAGTTGAGAGAGCTACATCACGGCAAATGCTGAGTATTGCACCAAATTTCCGAGCGCCGTTTGCGCCATGTCAAACGCACGGCTGCGCGCCGACTAAGGTGACAATTTGCAACGGCGGAACTCCTTTACTGGCGGGCGTTTTCAGGCACTTTTGCTCGAAAACGCCCGCAGATATTAGACCTTCATGGTGAGAACTTCTAAAAACCCCTGTCGTACCGGCGCAGGCCGGTACCCAAGTTTAGTAAATCGTTGATATGCAACCAATGGACCCCAACCGGAGCCTGCCCTCGAATGATTGAATCGGGGGCCGGGGCGACTAAATTTTTAGGTTTCTAGCAGTTCCCTGGTCGCAACAACTAGCGAGCGGGCGACCGTCAGCCAATCGCAAGCCAGAAACGGCCCGACGCAGGCGCGTCAGGCCAGATGCAGTGCGCTCAACTCTTTGTTCGCATACCGCAGGCGCACGGCCAGCACACGGGCGATGCTGGTCACAAAATCGGTCGCCAGTTTCTTGTGTTCCTCGGCCAGCGTATCGAAGCGCGCACGCGATAGGACATATAGATCCACATCCGTGTAGGCAATGGCTTCCGCCGAGCGCGGTGCAGGATCAAGAAAGGCCATCTCACCGAAGAAGTCTTTGCGGCCGAAGGTCGCCAAATGGTGCGAGAGCGTCACGGAAATCGGCAGAACGATACGTACTGCGCCACGGCGGATCAGGAATATTTCATCCCCGGCGTCGTCGAGCGCGAATATCCTCTCGCCAGCCTTGTAGGAGCGCTTTTCCATGCACGCGTCCAGAGCGGCAATGGTGCTATCTTTACGGTCGGCAAAAACGTGCATTTCGCGCAATTCGAGCAGCGTCTCGGCTGCGTGTTCGAGATGCTCTTCTTCGATGTGCCGCTCCTCGACCCACTCCAGCGCCTCGTCGAGTTCGGCGAAGGTTCGGGTTAGCACGCTCCGCTCTGCGCGCCCCAACCCGAGCACATCAAAGTAGCTTCGCAAATCCTGACCGCTGGGAACGTGCTCCGGAAGGTGGCTGAAAATCAGCATGGCGCCGCGCTCGGCGAGCGTGGCTTGAATCTGTTCGAGCACGTGTACGGCAGTGAGGTCGACCGACTGCACGCGGCGCATATCGAGGATCAAATAGCGGCGTGTCTTGAGATCCGTTTCCAGCACCATATAGAGCTGATTAGCGGTGCCAAAGAAGAGACTCCCCTGCAGCTCTACAATGGCGGTCGTGTCGCCGCGCTTTTCCAGAATCGCACGTTCGGCGGGCAACCGCACACGCTTCGAGAAGACCTGATTGCCGAGCGCTCTGCGCCGCACAACGGCGCCGCCGATTTGCTCGCGGATGAACAGCACCACCGCCAGCGCAATGCCAACGCCAGCGGCGGCAATCAGGCTCACCGACAGCGCGGTGGCGACTACGCCCGCAATCACCACAAAATCAAGAATGGTCGTTCGCGACTTCAGCAAATGCAGGCTCTCGCGATCAAACATACGAAAACCAATCACGATCAAAATGCCGGCTAGGGCCGCGATCGGAATCCAAGCGATGAATGCGCCGAGCAGCAGAAAGGCGAGCAGCGCCAGTCCGCCCTCAAACAGCCCCGAAAGACGCGTCTGTGCGCCGCTCGACATGTTGACCAACGTGGCGCCCATCTGCCCTGCACCGGGAATACCACCAATCGCCGCCGACGCCAAATTGCCGAGCCCCTGCCCGATCAACTCGCGATTGGAGTCGTGGCGGGATCGTGTCAACGCGTCAAGCACCACGCAGGTCTTGAGCGTATCAATCGACAGTAGCACGGCGAGTGTCGCGGCAGGCACCAGCAAATGCACCACATCGGCAAACCCGACACTACCGACGGCGCGCCACAGCCCGCTGATCGCGTCGCTAAAACTCGCGTCGCCTCCACCGAGCGGTCCGATGATGAGCGCATTGCCTGTTACGTTGAGTAGCGCCGGATCAGCAAATCCGAGACAAAAATACGTTGCAAGACCTGCTGCCAGTGCCAGTATCGCGGCCGGGATGAGCTTGGTGAATCGCGGCGCAAGCGTCATGACGGCGATGGTCACGGTGCCAACCAGCACGCCCTGCCATTGCCACAGCCCCGGGGAGGCAAGACTGTGCCAAAACGTTGTGCCAGCCGGCACGCCGAGCCACTTCGGCACCTGACTGACAATGATGATGATGCCGACGCCCGTCAAGTAGCCGCTGACCACCGGGAATGGCATGTACTTGATAAGTTGGCCCAGCCCGACCGCACCAAAGCCGACCTGAATCAGGCCACACAGCAACCCCATCAAAATCAACATCAGCACCAACGACTCGGGGTTCGTACCTGCTTGGATTTGCTGAATGGCAAAGGCTGCGAGCAAGGCGGCGGCTGGCGCACAAGGTGCGGTAATCAACCGATTGGTTCCACCGAAGGCGCCCGCGATCAGCCCAAGCGCGGTAACGCCAAGAATACCGGCGATGGCCCCTTGTGCGGCGTAGTCACCACCCAGCGGGGCGAAGATGGTCACACCGAAGGCGATGGCCGACGGCAAGGCGACCAGCATCGCGGCGAGCCCACCCCACAGATCACCTCTCAGCTGTTCAGAACGCAACCCAGTCAAACAAACCTCCATTCGATCGCGGGACGAAGCCACCTGAACGTCGAGCGTACCGGAAAGGAAGCTGCGAACCTGCTCGATATTCTTGATTCTTGAAACATTCATGTCGATCACCATGCGAGATGATCGAGCCACCTGACTCCCTACATACCGCTAACAGCGAGATTCAGTATCAACCCTCATTGGAATCACGGCTTCGTGTTCGGTATCAAACCTCGTTGGATAAGACTGCGAGTAGACAACAAAAGCGAGCGCGGGGAATGCGGGAATTGCATAAGGGTCTTGGGTGGCGCAAAATCGTGCTTTCGAAAATTAGCCGGGACATCGATTCCGGCATCTAGGAGCCACATGAAAAGCCCCACGAACCGTTTGTTGGCCATTGTAGCGCGCGTCACTTCCTCTGCGGCAATTCTGGTGCTGTCGATGCACGCGTGGGCGCAGGCAGGCGCGAATTCGCAAACATTGTTGATCCATCAGCCAGCCATGTCGGCCAATCATCTCGCCTTCGTTTACGCGGGCGACATTTGGCTCGCCGACCGCAACGGCAAGAACCCAATTCGCCTCACCAATCACCCGGCGGATGAACTGATGCCGGTGTTCTCGCCGGACGGTAAGTCGATCGCTTTCTCGGCGCGCTACGACGGCAACACCGACGTATATGTTGTCGGGATCGAAGGTGGGCAACCAAAGCGCCTGACCTGGCATCCCGGCGCGGATATGGTGAGTGGCTGGAGTATTGACGGCAAGCGCGTGCTGTTCGCCAGCTCGCGCGAAGTCGCGAACGGCCGCAGCAACCAACTCTTTGAGGTCTCGGTTGATGGCGGCTTTGAAATGAAAGTCATGGAAGCGCAAGCCTTTGAAGGTCGCTGGTCGGCTGACGGCAAGCGCCTCGCCTATCGCCCTTACCGCATGGCGAATAGCAACAACGCTGGCTGGCGCCTGCACCGTGGCGGCAGCGCGCCACCGATCTGGATGATCGACCCGGTGGCGAACGTATGGGAGCGCGTGCCGCACACCAACAGCAACGATCACAATCCGCTCTGGATGGGTAACGATGTTGTGTTTATCTCAGACCGAGACAATGTTGCTGCGAATTTGTTCATGTACAGCGCCAAGGATAAATCGGTGAAGCCGCTCACCAAAGAAGCCACGTGGGACGTGCGCGCCGCCTCGGCGCTCGGCGATATCGTCGTCTTCGAAGTCGGCGGCCGCTTAAAAGAGCTCAATGCCAAGAGCGGCGCAATACGCGAGTTGCCGATTCAGATCGCAACACAGGCGATGCAAGCGCGTCCGCAGTGGAAAGATGCCGCAGCGAGCACCACGTCTGCCCGCTTGTCCGCGACCGGTAAACGGGTTGTCGTGACAGCGCGGGGCGATGTGTTCACGCTGCCCGTCAAAGATGGCTCGCTACGCAACCTCACACAAACATCTGGCGTGCGCGAGAAAGACGCCATGTGGAGCCCCGATGGCAAGCAAGTTGCCTATATTTCTGACGGCGGCGTACTGAAGCACACGCTGGTGCTGCGCGACCAGGCTGGCCTCGACAAGCCAAAGACGCTTGGCATGAGCGGCATGGGTACTGAGGGCAAGGCCGGTTATTTCGCACTGCACGCTTGGTCGCCCGACGGCAAGCGCATCATCTATTCAGACAATTTTCTGAACTTGTACGCTATTGATCTGGCGACCGGCGTGTCCGGCATCATCGATAATCGCGTTCGCCGCGGCCCGTGGCATGTTTCGTTTTCAGCTGATAGCCGCTACCTCGCGTATGCTATATCGGGTGAGAATTTTATGGGGCGCATCCGCATCCACGACTTCACGGCAAACAAAGCCACCACCGTGACTGACGGCATGAGTAACGCCGACAACCCCGTGTTCACGCCGGACTATCTCTACTTCACCGCGTCGATCAACTCTGGCCCGGCTGCGGTCGGACTCGACATGACCTCGCAAGAACGTCAAGTGCGCGACGGCATTTACGCGCTGGTGCTAGCCGCGGACGGCAAATCGCCGATGGCACCACGAACAGCGGATGAAGAAGACAAGAAGGACGAGAAGAAAGACGACAAGAGCGATGACAAAAAGGACGCGCCTGCCACGCCGCCCGCGCCACCGACGATTGCTGGAAAAGACGCACCAAAAGATGCGCCCAAGCCGGTGCCCGCTGCAAAGCCATTGAAGCCGACCAAGATCGATTTCGCCGGCCTCATGAACCGCGTGGTCGCCCTGCCCGTCGCTGAGCGTAACTACGACGCGCTCGCGGCGTCATCAGATGGGTCATTGTTCTACCTCGAACGTCGTCAACCCGGCAGCAGCAACGAAGCACCTGACGCGGAATCAACAGGCAATGCCGAACTGGTGCGCTTTAGCTTTGAAGAACGCAAGCCAAAGTCGATCAAGACCGGTGTGCAGAATTTCAGCCTCAGCGCAGACGGCAAGAAGCTACTGTTGCAATACAACCGCGGCAAATTGGAAATCGCCGACGCCAACGAAAAACTCGACGCCAAGCCGATCGACACGGCCGGTGTCGGCATGGTCGTTGACCCGCGCGCCGAATGGCAGCAGATTTTTGATGAAGCGTGGTGGATGCAGCGCGAATTTTTCTACGACGGTCGGATGCACGGCCTCGACTGGGATGCGGTACGCAAACGCTACCAGCCGTTTATCGCGCACGTGCAGCGTCGCGAAGATTTGAACGACGTGCTGCGTGACATGATCGCCGAGTTACAGGTCGGCCACAACAACGTCGGCGGTGGCGATGTCCACCGTGAGCGCCCCTCCGCGACCGGATTGCTCGGCGCGGATTTTGCGATCGAATCAGACCGCTACCGCATCAAAACCGTCTACGCGGGCGACCGTTGGAATCCGTTCATGCGCGCCCCGCTCGCGACGCCGGGCCTCAATGCCAAAGAAGGCGACTTCATCATCGCCATCAACGGTCGCGATGTGACTGCCAAAGATAATCTCTACGCCTTCCTCGAAAACACGGTCGGTAAGCAAGTCACGGTCACGGTTTCAAATAATGCCACCGGTGCCAGCCCGCGCAACGTCGTGGTACAGCCAATCGCCAGCGAAGGCGCGTTGCGACAATGGAACTGGATTGAAAAGAACCGCCAGTACGTCGATAAGACCAGCAACGGACGCGTCGCCTATGTGTACATGCCCGACACCGGTGGTGATGGCTACAAGTTCTTCAACCGCATGTATTACGCGCAAGTCGAGAAGGATGCCTTGATTGTTGACGATCGTCGCAACAGCGGTGGTCAAGCCGCCAACTACGTCACCGACGTGCTTAGCCGCCCGTACATCGCCGGCTGGAAAGACCGCGCAGGATTGATATTTGAAACGCCTGGTGGCGGCATTTATGGCCCGAAAGCCATGTTGATCGATCAAGACGCGGGCTCGGGCGGCGATTTCCTGCCCTATGCGTTCAAGCGTGTCGGCCTCGGTCCTTTGATCGGCAAACGTACTTGGGGCGGCTTGATCGGCATTTCAAACAATCCACCATTGATGGATGGCGGCACCATGACCGTCCCGTTCTTCCGCTTCTTCACGCCGGAACGCGAGTGGCGTATCGAGAACGAAGGCACCGCGCCGGATATCGATGTCGAGCTCGATCCAACCGCGGTCAACCGTGGGCGCGATACGCAGCTCGATGCGGCGGTTGCCAACGTCATGCAGCGGCTCGCGACGGAGAAGCCAATTGCGCGCAAGCAACCACCGGCACCGGCGGCGTTGGGCAAATAGTTGCGTAGCAGGAATTTACAGCCGGAAGCACACCGCAATCACTGCTTCGTCAATCGGAATGCGACGTCGGTTGATTGACTGGTTTGGGGGAAGCTGGAGTGACCGCAGTCGGCCAAAAGCGGGTCATCGCGTTTTCTACAAAGCGGTCATTGGAATCGGTCCCACAGCGCGCAAGTTTTGGGCGATTGCAGCAGCAGCCATGCATTGATAGACTGCAATTGTTTAACACACATGTCGGCACCGAGGTCGGCGAGCGAAGTTTGATGGCCCCCGGACCGAGGATGGCCACCTCGAGAATGCGGACACCGGCCAGTGGTGGGCGAGGCGAGTTGGTCGTCATGGAGCCAATCTGACACCC